>JACCYY010000138.1 GCA_013696235.1 Sporichthyaceae bacterium
GGGCTCGGAGGACGAGCTGCGCACGTTCTACGTCGGCGTCCTCGGGATGACCGAGATCGAGAAACCGCCGGCGCTCGCCGCCCGCGGCGGTGCGTGGTTCGCCAGCGGGACCGCCGTGCTCCACCTCGGCGTCGAGGACCAGTTCACGCCGGCCCGAAAGGCGCACCCGGGTCTGGTCGTCCGCGATCTCGACAGCCTCGTGGCTCGGCTCGTCGCCGCCGGTGCTCCAGTCGAGCCGGACCCGCACTTTCCCGGCCATCGCCGGGTCTACACCGCCGACCCGGTGGGCAACCGGGTCGAGCTGCTGGAGCCGGACTGATCAGTCGAACGGGTTGTAGCTCTGGCCACGGTCGTTGATGCACTGCTCCAGTGCCGGCCCTTGATCAGTGCCGGTCTCGTCGATGCACTGCTGGGTGATCTCGATGAGATCTGCACCGATCTTCGTGTAGACGATGGACGCGATGATCGAGATCACCAGTGCGAGTCCACCGAGGATGAGCCCCGCGACAGCCATGCCCTTCCCGGCGGGCCGACGGATGGCGATGATGCCGAAGATCACGGAGAGCAGCGCGAGGAGCACGGCGAGATACGAGCCGATCGGGAACCAGGCCAGGAGGAACGCGATGATGCCGAGCACCAGCGAGGTGATCGCCATGCCGGTGCGCGGCTTCTCCCCGTACATCTGCGCGTAGCCGGCCTCGGTCTGTCGAACGTCGGCTCCGTACTGGGCGGCGCTGGGCTGGCTCCAGCCAGGCTGCTGCTCGGGTTGCTGCCCGTACTGCGGCTGGTCGGACCGCTGCCCGGACTGCGGTTGGCCGTACGAGGTCTGGCCGTACCCGGTCTGATCAGGTGAGTGGCCGTACGTCGGCTGGCCGTACGTGGGCTGGTCGCCGGGCTCGCCAGCAGGGCGACCGGGCTGGTCGTTCGGGGGCTGGCTCACGGAACTCCTCCACGTCGCAGGTCACGGCTGACCCGCGGTCCTCGACCGAGCGGCTGCGGCCCGCACGGCCGCGGGAGGAGCCTACCGATCGGGCTGCCGGTCGGGCGTCACGGCGACGCTGGCAACCGTGTGGGGGACGAGGTCGAGGCCGGTGAGACCGTTCCAGACCAGGTTGACCATGTGCGCGGCCACCTGTGCCTTGGCGGGCTGGCGCACCTCGAGCCACCACTGCCCGGCCAGTGCCACCATGCCGACGAGCATCTGGGAGTAGAGCGGTGCGTACCGCGGGTCGAACCCGCGTTCCTTGAACTCCGCGGCGAGGAGGTACTCGACCTGCGAGGCGATGTCGCTGATGAGGCTCGCGAACGAGCCGGTCGAGCGGCCGACCGGGGAGTCCCGGACGAGGATGCGGAACCCGTCGGTGTGCTCCTCGACGTAGTCGAGGAAGGCGAGCGCTGCGCGCTCGAGCATCTCTCTGGGGTGTCCACCTTGCTGCAGCGCTTGGGTCATGCCGGCCAGCAGCACGGTCGTCTCCCGATCGACGACCACGGCGTAGAGCCCTTCCTTGCCGCCGAAGTGCTCGTAGACGACGGGCTTGGAAACACCCGATCGAGCGGCCACCTCCTCGACCGTGGTGCCGTCCACACCGCGTTCGGCGAACAGGCCCCTGCCGATGTCGACCAGCTGCTCCCGCCGCTCGAGACCCGTCATGCGGGTCCGACGAGGCACGGGGGCGTCGTGGGCGGGCACGACCCGCATGCTCATCCGGCGAGCCTCCGGGCAGCGATCCGCTCCGGGGTCGGCCAGCGGACGTCGCGCACCCAACCGAGCTTCTCGAACCAGGAGATCAGCCGGGCGCTGGTGTCGATCTGGCCGGGCAGCACCCCGTGCCGGGCGGACGTCGGGTCGGCATGGTGCAGGTTGTGCCAGGACTCGCCGAACGAGAGGACCGCGAGCCACCACACGTTGCCCGACTTGTCACGGCTCTCGAACGGCCGGTCACCCATCGTGTGGCAGATCGAGTTGATCGACCACGTCACGTGGTGCAGAAGCCCGACGCGGGCGAGGCTGCCCCAGAAGAACGCGGTGGCGGCGCCCTGCCACGACATCGACCACAGACCGCCGATCACTGCAGGAAGGAGCAGGGATGCGATCGCGATCGGGAGGAAGTTCTTGG
>JACCYY010000163.1 GCA_013696235.1 Sporichthyaceae bacterium
TGCAGGCGGTCGAATGCGACCTCCCCGCCGAGGTCCGTACGGAGGCGGCTGTGGTCGACCACGTCGTAGCCGTGCAACGACCCGGGCACCGCCTCGAGCACGGGGGAGAGGTAGAGGTGCGTCACGCCGAGCCGGGCGACGTATCCGACGAGGTCCGCCGCGGCGTCGAAGCCGAAGTCCGGGGTGAGCTGGAGGCGGTAGGTCGAGCTCGGGGTCCGGCGCTGCCCGGGGATCGCCTCCATCCCACCATCTTCCCGGGCGTCAACGGGGCGCCGCCGATGGGGCGGCGACCGCACCCGGATCGCCGACCAGGTCCGGTGCGTTGCCCGAGGCCAATCGCCCTTGTCTGGTTCGGACCTTGCGGGCACCTTCGATCGGCGCCGCGATCCCGAGCGCGGGTCGTCGCGCCTGGCGACCGGATCAGCTGGAACGGATCTCGCCGACGGGGTTGACCTCGACCACGAAGCCGTCGACCTCGGGCGGCAGCGCGAGCTCGACGGCGGCGCCGAGATCGGCGACCAGGACTCGGATCGCGAACCCGTCGGCGCGGCGGGCCAGGCCGACGCCGAGCACCCGAGCGTCACCGGCCAGGCGCTGGCGGAGCCGGTCCTTCGCCAGACGTGCGAGGGCCAGCTGGTCGTTCACAGCGGGTCGGGCACCTCGCCCGGGCCGCCGTCGAGCGTCGCGTCGAGCGCCCTCAGCACCGCAGCGAGCGGGTTCGCGTAGGTCACACCCGTACCGCCGGGTCCGCCGGTCGCGCTGCCGGCGAACAGGAGCCCGACGCCGAGCCGGTCGCCCTCGGTCGTGATCAAGGAGCCGCTGTCGCCGCCGTCGCTGAACAGCCCGAGCACCCCCTCGATCTCGATCTGGTCGTCGAAGCTGAACACCCCTGTCCCGTATCCGACGGGTACTCCGTCGACCTCGAACGCGCTGATCCGGCCGCGGGTGACGCCAGTGGTCCGGCCGATCTTGCGGACCAGACTACGGACGGCGTCCGGATCGACCACCGCGGTCACGGGTCCGTCGTGCGCGGCGGGATCGACCGTGACGTCGTCGTCGACCAGGGCGAGCGCTGCGTCGACGAGGTTGGGACCCCCGGCGTCGAGCGGGACGGCGACCGCCAAGGCGCCGATCCGGTCGGCCTCGGTCCCGCCGTCGGCCGGGCCCGGCTGGAGGATCGCGTCACCGACCCGACCGCGGTCGGTCGCGGCCAGCACATGGTTGTTGGACAGGACGTGGACCTGGCTCACCCCGGTGAGGCGGACGAATGCGCCGATCGTTCCGGCGCTCACCTCCACGTGGGCGACGCTCGAACCACGCACCAGCGGCCGGACCCGCTGCTGCAGCTCGGTCGGGGTCGGCTCGTCCGTACCCCCGACCGGTGGATCGCCGGGAACGGTCGGTCCGACCGCAAGTGCGCGTACGCGCCCGACGTAGCGCACGTCCGCGTCCGCGCCACCGCTCGCCCGCGCCGCCTCGATCCGACCGGATGGTTCCTCCGGACCGTCACCGGTCAAGCGGATCGCGATGCGGTAGCCGTCCGGGCGGTCCGACGGGACGATGCCGACGTAGATCCCGCCGGAGCCGTCACCAGGGTCGGCCGCGGCTGTGCGTACCGATCGCGCCTCGTCGAGCAGCTCGGCCTTGCGCGCCCGTGCCTCGTCCAGATGCACGACTCACCTCCTGCAGCGACGCTACCGACCGGACGTGACGGGACCGAGCTTCAGCCGGCCCGGCGCAGGACCAGCATCGCGTGCGCCCGCATCATCACCTCCGCCTCGGCGGCGAGAGGCTCGCGGTCGGTGACGTCGACCTCGTTGGTATCGATCTCGTAGGTCCAGGCCTCGCCGTACGCGGCCGGAGGGAGCCGGAACTTCACGTCATCGTGATCGGCGTTGAACAAGAGCAGGAAGGAGTCGTCCAGCACGGGCTCGCCGCGCATGTCCGGCTCCGTGATCGCCTCGCCGTTGACGAACACGGTGATGCTCCGCGCGTGGCCGCTCCAGTCGTCGTGGCCCATGTGCTCGCCGGCGGGGGAGAACCAGGCGATGTCACTGATCTCCTCTCCGCTGCCCAGCCCGTCGAAGAACCGGCGGCGTCGGAACACCGGATGGTTCGCGCGGAACTCCGTCAACCGGCTGGTAAACGCGAGAAGGTCGGGGTCCGCGGACTCCCACGACA
>JACCYY010000182.1 GCA_013696235.1 Sporichthyaceae bacterium
ACGAGACGAACGCCCAGGTCTCCTTCGGGTCCCAGCCCCAGTACCGCCCCCAGGCGTACTGCGCCCAGATCGCGCCGGCCATGACGGCGAACGTCCAGATCGGGAACGCGACCGCGTGCAGCCGGAATGCCAGTCGGTCCAGCGCCTCCCGGTCCGGGAGCCGGCTCACGTACGCGCCCAGCCTGCCTCGTCCGGCGGCGGGACCCAGCCGGTCGGCCATGAGGTAGAGCACCGAGACCAGGGCTCCGATCGTGAACAGCCCGGTCGCGAGGATCGCTGCGAACACGTGGATGACGAGCCAGGTCGAGCGCAGCGCCGGCAGCAGCGGACCAGCCTCGGTGTAGAGCACGGTCACGGCGAAGCCGAGCACGCCCAGCACGACCGCGCTCACCCAGACGCCGAGGTAGCGCACCTCGTACCGGCGCTCCAGGACGAGGAAGACACCGGCAGCGACGAGCGCGCCGACCACCGCGAACTCGAACATATTTCCCCACGGCGCCCGCCCCGCGGCGAACCCGCGGGCGACCACGGCGCCGAGATGGAGCCCCGACCCGAGCGTCAGCAGCGGCAGGGCGAGCCGTCCGGCTCGCTCACCCCGCTCGCTCCACCGGCCAGCGGCCGGTGGCAACGACGGGTCGGGGTCGACCGGACCCGGGTCGACACGCGCACGCGTGGACGTCTCGGCGGCTGCGCCGACCAGCGTCCGGCCGTGGGCGACGCCGACCCGGTCGAGGCCCGGCGCGAGAAGGATCTCGGCGAGGTAGGCCAGCACGGTGCCGGCGTACACGACGAGGGCGGCCTCGAGCAGGAGGTTCGACAACGCGTCGGTGCTCATGTCGGATCAGATCCCTTCGAACCGGTACCGAGACCGGCTGGTCGAGCCGTGGCGGCAGCGAGCTCATCGAGCTCGGTGTCGAGGTCGCCGCCGTGCGCGCGGTCGAGACCGGCAATCTCGATCACGCTACCGCCCGCCCCGACCGGGGTCACCCGTACCCAGATCCGCCGCCGCCGGATGAACAGCGACAGCGTCACGCTGACCAAGGCGAGTCCTGCCCCGCCGAGCAGGATCGGAAGTCCCGGGTTGCTGGAGACCTGCAGGTTCGCCCACTCGACGTAGCCGCCGTACGTGATCGAGCCGAGGCCGTCGGGAAGGTCGAGCGCCTGGCCGTCGGCCAGCAGCGCGGTCACGAACTCCCCGTCGTCGCGCACCTGCTCCATCGACCGCGTGTCGAGCTGGAAGACCGATTGCGGCCGCCCGGAGTCCAGACCGAGATCGCCCTTCCAGACGTTGATCACGACTGCCGGGTTGAGGGCCTCCGGGAACAGCGAGCGAGGGCCCTGCTCGTCGATCATGGCCGTCGGCAGGAAGAAGCCGGAGAAGCCGAGCTGCTCCGGCTGGGCGTCGGGCACCTTGATCACGCCGGTCGAGAGGAAGTTCCCGTCCGCCGGCAGGAACGGGACCGCCCCGGAGAACACGACGGTCCCCGCCCCGTCGGTGACCGTGAAGATCGGGGCGTACCCGTGTCCCAAGAGGTGGATGTCGGTCCGACCGATGGTGAGCGGGGCGTTCACCCGGATGTCCCGGTCGGTCGAGGGCTGCCCAGGAGCGGTGCGGTAGCGGACCTCGGCCACGAACTCGTCCGCGGTCCCGCGGCGTTCGCCCTCGGTCGCGAACGTGGCCGTGAAGTCGACCATCTCGAGCGAGAACGGCGGCAGGTCGGCCACGTCGACCAGGCGCCCTGGAGAGATGTCGTTGTACTGCGTCACCGTGTTCGTGAACCCGTCGCCCTCGAGCACCACGACCGTCCCACGGGTGCCGAACAGGCCGCCGACGGCCGCGCCGACGATGATCAGCAGCAGGGAGACGTGGAAGAACAGGTTGCCGGTCTCGCGGAGGTAGCCGCGCTCGGCACTGAGCGTCGCCGTCGTCCGATCGATGCGGTAACGGTGTCGCCGGAGCGCGGCGGCCGCGGCGTCAAGCGCCTGCACCGGCTTCTGCGGCGTGTCGAACGACCGGTGGTCACGCATGCGGGTGAGGTGTTGCGGAGCAGCCGGCGGGCGCGCGCGGAGTGCGCGGGCGTGCGCGAAGGACCGGGGCACGACGCAGCCGACGAGCGACACGAACAGCAGAAGGTAGATCGCACCGAACCACGGCGAGCCGAACACGTCGAACATCGAGAGCCGGTCGAGCCAGGGCGCGAGATCAGGGTGGGCCTCGACGTAGCCGGCGACGGCCACGGGATTGGTCCGCCGCTGCGGGAAGACCGATCCCGGCACAGACGCGACGGCGAGGAGGAAGAGCAGCACGAGAGCGACTCGCATGGACGTGAGCTGTCGCCAGGTCCAGAGCATCAGGTCGCGCGCGCGTGGCGGCGGTGGCCCGATCGGGACGTCCTCGTCCATCAGGTCAGGCTTCTGCACGGTTGTGCTGGTCATCTGGCCTGCGTCACTAGATCACCATGTCATCTGGCCTGCGTCACTAGATCACCATGCTCACACCGCTGATCCAGCCGAGCATCTGACGCGTGAACCAGTCCCACCCCCCGGTGAGGAGGAGCACGCCGAGGACGATCAGCATGCCGCCGCCGACCCGGGTCACCATCTGGCCGTGCCGGCGAATCCAGGCAAAAGCGCCGAGCGCCCGCTGGTAGGCGAACGCGACGAGCAAGAATGGGACGCCGAGGCCCAGACTGTACGCGAATGTGAGCAGTGCCCCACGTCCAGCAGTCGCCGAGTCGACCGAAAGGGTGAGGACCGCGCTCAGCGTCGGCCCGATGCAGGGCAGCCACCCGACCGCGAACACCAGGCCGAGCAGCGGCGCGCCGGCCAGCCCGACCCGTGGCATCGCGCGGACCCGCCAGGTCCGGTCGAGCCCTGGCACGACGCCGAGGAA
>JACCYY010000185.1 GCA_013696235.1 Sporichthyaceae bacterium
CGGGCCGGAGATCGTCTTGTAGTACCACAGCCCGGTGCTGTCGCTTGACTCCGGCGGCTCGGTCAGGAGCTGGATGTACGCCGAGCTGCGTCCTGGCTCCAGGCCCGGGATGTGCAGGTTGCCGCCGTAGGTCACGGCCAGCACGATCGGGGTGTCCGCCGGCAGCGCCTGAACCGTGTCCAGGCCCAGCACGGCGGGGTCGCCCTGCTCGGAGACCTGCGCGACGTAGGGCCTCCCGTCCGCCCCGACCGCTTGCATGAGCACCAGCCGACCGGCCGCGATCTGATCGGCCCACAGCAGGTAGACCTCCCCTGCCGGCGCGACGACCGTCGCGGCATCGACATCCGTGGCGCCGCGCCAGAGCGCCTCCGCCGACGCCACGAGCGCTGGGTCGTCGGCCAGCTCGCCACGCGCCGCCCAGGGCAGCAGGTCACCGCCCGGGAGCGGTTCCGGTCGGGGCTCGGTCGTCTGCACCACCGAGCCGATCATCACGGCCACGACGACGAGGAGCAGGGTGGCCGCGACGACCAGGACGACTCGGCGGCGCCGAGCCAGAACCTGATCGGTGGTCCCCTCCATGATCGGGCCGATCTGGTCGGTCAACCGGCCAGCGTCGTGCCGGCGGACCGCAGGTTCTCGCATGCCTCGACGATGCGGGCAGCCATCCCGGCCTCCGCGCTCTTGCCGTACGCCCGAGGGTCGTACGCCTTCTTGTCGCCGACCTCGCCGTCGATCTTGAGCACGCCGTCGTAACGGTTGAGCATGTGGTGGGCGATCGGTCGGCTGAAGGCGTACTGGGTGTCGGTGTCGATGTTCATCTTCACGACGCCGTAGTCCAGCGCCTCCTGGATCTCCCCGAGCGACGAGCCGGACCCGCCGTGGAAGACCAGGTCGAACGGCCTGGCCCGACCGGCCTTGTCACCCGCTGCCTCCTGCAGCTGCTGGAGGATCTCCGGCCGGAGCTTGACGTTGCCCGGCTTGTAGACGCCGTGCACGTTGCCGAACGTGGCCGCGAGCAGGTAGCGGCCCCGCTCACCGGCGCCGAGCACCTCGACGGTGCGGATCGCGTCGCCGGTGGTCGTGTAGAGCTTGTCGTTGATCTCGTTGGCGACTCCGTCCTCCTCGCCGCCGACCACACCGATCTCCACCTCGAGAACGATCTTGGCGGCGGCCGCGGCGTCGAGCAGGCCACGGGCGATCTCGAGGTTCTCCTCGAGGTCGATCGCCGACCCGTCCCACATGTGTGACTGGAAGAGGGGCTCCTCGCCGCGGTCGACGCGCTCCTGGCTGATCGCGAGCAGCGGCCGGACGTAGGTGTCGAGCTTGTCCTTGGGGCAGTGGTCGGTGTGCAAAGCGATCGCGACGTCGTACCTCGCGGCGACGACGTGTGCGTACTCAGCCAGCGCGGTCGCGCCGACCACCATGTCCTTGACCCGGGTCCCGGACAGGTACTCCGCACCACCGGTGGACACCTGGACGATGCCGTCGCTGCGGGCCTCGGCGAAGCCAGCCAGCGCGGCGTTCAGCGTCTGGGAGGACGTGATGTTGATCGCGGGATAGGCGAACGCGCCATCCTTCGCCCGGTCGAGCATCTCGGCGTAGACCTCAGGGGTCGCGATCGGCATCGGTCACTCCGATCCGGTGGGCGGCTTCGGGCTGGTCGGTCGCGTGACCGGGCCGGACGGAGGACCCGAAGTCGGGGGGGCAGGCGAGGTGGGCGTCGCTTGGGTGGGCGCGGTGGTCGGTGGTCGCTTCGAGGACGTGGCTGAACGGGACGACGACTCGGCCCGTGGGGCCGCCTCCCGGAACCGGGTGCCGATGCTGACCAGCAGGTGCAGCACGCCGAGGGCGATGAAGAGATTGCGTGCCGTCGGAGAATCGTCGGCGAACCCGAGGATGAACGGGGCGGCGATCAGGAAGAGCGCGAGCAGCATGTCGATGGTGAAGTGCGCGCTGACCTGCAACTGGTGCACCAGCCCGGTGGGACCCTCGGTGATCGCAGCCAGGATCAGGAGAACCACGCCGGTGATGATCGAAGCGCCGAGCGGGACGGTGAACTCGTCGTAGCCGAGCAGGAACGGGGCGGCGATCAAGAAGACGCCGACGACGTACTCCAGCAGCCCGTGCACCAACCGGGGGATCGGACCTTCTCGCAGCATGGGGTCACCGTACCGGCCCGATGCGCACCACACCCCAGGGCTAGTCGCGGGTCAGCGACTCCGCGGCCTTGCGGGCCGCGATCAGCAGCGGGTCCCACACCGGGGCGAACGGCGGGGCGTAGCCGAGATCGAGGCTGGCCACCTCCGCGACCGTCATGCCGTGCCAGACCGCGACGGCTGCCGCGTCGATGCGTTTGCCGGCGTCCTCCCGGCCGATGATCTGCACGCCGACGAGCCGCCCGGTGGATCGCTCGGCGATCACCTTTACGGTGAGCGGCTGGGCGCCGGGGAAGTACCCGGCCCGTGTGGTCGACTCCACGGTCTGGCTGACCACCTCGAGACCGAGCGTCTCCGCCTCGGCGGTGCGCAGACCCGTACGGGCGATCTCGAGGTCGCAGACGGCCGACATCGCGGTGCCGACCACGCCGGGGAAGATCGCGTACCCGCCGCCGATGTTCGTCCCGGCGACCCGGCCCTGCTTGTTCGCGTGCGTCCCGAGCGGGACGTAGGACCACCGGCCACTCACCTTGTTGATCACCTCGACGCAGTCGCCCGCCGCCCACACGCCCTCCGCGCCCGGGATGCGCATGCGCAGGTCCGGCAGCAGGCCGTGGTGGTCACCGAGCCCGAGCCCAGCCTGCTCGGCGAGCTCAGTGTTGGGACGCACGCCGACGCCAAGCACCACGAGGTCGGTGCCGATCACCCCGTCGGACGTGCGCACGCCAGTGATCGCACCTTCGCGCGTGGCTCGTTCGATCGACTCGACCGTGGTCTCGACCCGAACGTCGATCCCGAGCTCGGTCATCGCCACCTGCACGAGCCGGCCCATGTCCGGGTCCAGGGTGGACATGACGGCGGG
>JACCYY010000219.1 GCA_013696235.1 Sporichthyaceae bacterium
ACTGCCACCGCCAGGGTGCTCAGTCCCACCGGCCCTCCCCCGAAGCGACGACAAAGCGCGTCGAGAACCCCCAGGTCGAGCCGGTCCAGGCCGGCTTCGTCGACTTCGTAGAGCTCGAGCGCCGCCCGCGCGGCCTCCCGGTCCACGGTTCCGGCGCCTCGGACCTGGGCGTAGTCCCGCACCCGCCGCAGCAAGCGGTTCGCGATCCGAGGAGTCCCGCGAGAGCGACTGGCGATCTCGGCGCCGCCATCGGTGGTGAGCGGTACCCCGACCAGGTCGGCCGAGCGGCGCAGCACCTGCTCGAGCTCGGCGTCGGAGTAGAACTCCATGTGCGCGGTGAAACCGAACCGGTCCCGGAGCGGCCCCGGCAGGAGCCCGGCCCGGGTGGTGGCCCCGACCAGAGTGAACGGCGGGACCTGCAACGGGATCGCGGTCGCGCCGGCCCCCTTGCCGACGATGACGTCGACGCGGAAGTCCTCCATCGCCATGTACAGCATCTCCTCAGCGGGCCGCGCCATGCGGTGGATCTCGTCGAGGAAGAGCACCTCTCCCTCGGCGAGCGAGGAGAGGAGCGCCGCGAGGTCGCCCGCGTGCTGGATCGCCGGACCGCTGGTCACCCGCATCGGGGTCGCCAGCTCGGTCGCGATGATCATCGCGAGCGTGGTCTTGCCGAGTCCCGGTGGACCCGAGAGCAGGACGTGGTCCGGGACTCGTCCGCGTGCGCGGGCTGCCTCGAGGATGAGCGAGAGCTGCTCGCGCACACGCTCCTGGCCGACGAACTCCTCGAGCGTCCGCGGCCGCAGCGCTGCCTCCACCGCACGGTCATCCGGCGTGGCGGTCGCGAGCAGGACGTCCTCGTACGGTGCGTCGACCTCGCCCTCGCCGGGCCGATCCCCGGCCGCCGTCATGAGCGAGCCAGCCCGCGGAGGGCCGCGCGGAGCAGGACCGCGACGTCAGGCGTCTCGAGCGACGCAGCCGGGTCGTCGGCCACCCGCGCCAGGGCGTCGTCCGCGTCGCGGGGTGCGTACCCGAGGCCGAGCAGCGCCGCGTGCACCTGCTCACGCCACCCAGCTGGCCGCGTGGCGATCGTCCGCGCCGATTCGGTTCCGAGCACCGCGCCGAGGCGGTCCTTGAGATCGAGCGCGATCCGCTGCGCCCCCTTGCGGCCGATGCCCGGCACGAGCATGAGCGCGCTGAGGTCCTCGGTGGCGACCGCCCGGCGCAGGTCGTCCGGCGCGTGCACGGCCAGCATGGCCTGGGCCAGCCGTGGCCCGACCCCGCTGGCCGTCTGGAGCAGCTCGAACGTCGTCCGCTCGTCCTCGTCGACGAACCCGTAGAGCGTCAGGGAGTCCTCGCGCACGACCAGTGCAGTGGCCAGGCGGGTCCGCTCCCCCACTCGCAGCCGCGCGAGCGTGCCGGGCGTGCACTGGAGCGCGAGGCCCACACCGCCGACCACGAGCACCGCGCCGTCAGGGGCGAGGGCAGCGACCTGGCCGTCGACGAAAGCGATCATCGCCGGGCCGCCTCGAGCACGACCAGCTGTGCGTCCCGAGCGGCGGATGCAGCCGCGACGGCACCCGCCAGGCGGCGGTCGGCCGCGCCGCGCCAGACGTGGCAGATTGCCAGGGCCAGTGCGTCCGCGGCATCGGCCGGGGTCGGCGGCGCGGAGAGCCTGAGCAACCGGGTCACCATGACAGCCACCTGGTCCTTCCCGGCCCGCCCGCTCCCGGTCACCGCGGCCTTGACCTCGCTCGGCGTGTGCAACGCGACCGGCAGTCCCCGCCGGGCGGCGCAGGTGATGGCCACCGCGCCGGCCTGCGCGGTCCCCATGACGGTGGACACGTTGTGCTGGCTGAAGACGCGCTCGACCGCGACCGCGTCCGGCTCGAGCCGGACGATCCACCGCTCGATCTCCTGCTCCAGGGCCAGCAGGCGGTCGCCGATGTGGGCACCGTGCGGCGTGCGGACGACACCGACGTCGATCATCGTGAGCGGGCGCCCGACCTCGCCGTCGACCATGCCGAGGCCGCACCGAGTGAGCCCCGGGTCGATGCCCAGCACGCGCACGCGGTCCCGCCCTCGTCTCGTGGTGCCGTCCGGTGCCGCCCATCAGTGCGAACACCTGTTCGGACGCGAGGCTAGCCGTGCCGGGCGACGAATCCACGCACCGCCACGCGGAAGAGACGTGGCTGCCGAGCGCCCAGCCACCCGCCGCAGTTCCGATCAAAGGGCGCCCAACATCGCCCGTGCCGGCGTGTCGCGCTGCTCAGCGCCCGCTGATCGACGCCGGGCCCGCCGCGGGGGCGTCTCAGCCGACCTGCTCGAGCACCTCGTCGGAGACGTCGAAGTTGGCCCACACGTTCTGCACGTCGTCGAGGTCCTCCAGCGCCTCGATGAGGCGGAAGACCTTGCGGGCTCCGTCCTCGTCGAGCGGGATGCTGACGGTGGGCAGGAAGCTCGCGTCAGCTGACTCGTACTCGATGCCGGCGGCCTGCAGCGCCGAGCGCACCGCGACCAGGTCGGTGGGCTCGGACACCACCTCGAACGCCTCGCCGACGTCGTTGACCTCCTCCGCGCCCGCGTCGAGCACCGCCATGAGCACGTCGTCCTCACCCAGCCCGCTGGCGGGGACGAGCACGACGCCCTTGCGGTTGAACAGGTACGCGACCGAGCCCGGGTCGGCCATCTGGCCGCCGTTGCGGGTCATCGCGACGCGTACGTCGGAGGCAGCCCGGTTGCGGTTGTCGGTCAGGCACTCGACCAGCACTGCGACACCCGCCGGGCCGTACCCCTCGTAGGTGATCGACTGGTAGTCCGCGCCGCCGGCGTCGAGGCCGGCGCCACGACGTACCGCCCGGTCGATGTTCTCGTTGGGCACGGAGGACTTCTTCGCCTTCAGGATGGCGTCGAAGAGCGTCGGGTTGCCGGTCTGGTCGGCGCCACCGCTGCGGGCGGCGACCTCGACGTTCTTGACCAGCTTCGCGAACAGCTTGCCGCGGCGAGCGTCGACGACGGCCTTCTTGTGCTTGGTCGTCGCCCACTTGGAGTGGCCGGACATCTACTCCTCCTGCGCGGACGTCGCCGGTGAGGCGCGTACAAGATCCACGAAGAACCCGTGCACGCGCAGGTCGCCGGTGAGCTCAGGGTGGAATGCGGTCGCGAGCACGCAACCTTGGCGAACCGCGACGATCCTACCGGCGGCCGGCCCGTCGCTCACTCGCGCGAGCACTGTGACCGCCGCCCCGGCCGACTCGACCCACGGTGCGCGGATGAAGACCGCGTGGAACGGGCCCGCCATCCCGGTGAAGTCGACCGGCGCCTCGAACGACTGGACCTGACGACCGAACGCGTTGCGCCGCACGGTGATGTCCAGACCCCCGACGGTCTCCTGGCCTGGTGCCGGGTTTGCCAACCGGTCGGCGAGCAAGATCATCCCCGCGCAGGAGCCGTACGCCGGCAGACCAGCGCGGATCCGTTCACGCAGCGGCTCCAGCAGCTCGAACGCCACGGCGAGCTTGATCATCGTGGTGGACTCCCCACCCGGGATGACGAGCCCGTCCACCTCGGCCAGCTCGGCTGGACGCCGGACGACCTGGGCGTCAGCGCCATGGTGGCGAAGGGCCCGGACGTGCTCACGGACGTCGCCCTGGAGCCCGAGCACCCCGATTCGCGGCCGGCTCACCGGCCGGCTACCAGCCGCGGTCGGCGTACCGCTCGCTCGGCGCGAGCGTCTCGAGGTTGATCCCGACCATGGCCTCGCCGAGCCCGCGCGAGACCTTCGCCAGGACGTCCGGGTCGTCGTGGAACGTCGTGGCCTTGACGATCGCGGCCGCACGCTGTGCCGGGTCGCCGGCCTTGAAGATGCCCGAACCGACGAACACCCCTTCGGCACCGAGCTGCATCATCATCGCCGCATCCGCCGGGGTGGCGATCCCACCGGCGGTGAAGAGCACCACCGGGAGCCGGCCGGCGCGGGCCACCTCACGGACCAGGCCGTGCGGTGCCTGGAGGTCCTTGGCCGCCACGTAGAGCTCGTCCTCGGACAGGCCGTGCAGCCGCCGGATCTCACCCCGGATCGCGCGCATGTGCCGCGTCGCCTCGACCACGTTGCCGGTGCCGGCCTCGCCCTTGGAGCGGATCATGGCCGCGCCCTCGCCGATGCGGCGCAGCGCCTCGCCGAGGTTGGTCGCGCCGCAGACGAACGGGACGGTGAACGCCCACTTGTCGATGTGGTGCGCCTCGTCCGCGGGGGTGAGGACCTCGGACTCGTCGACGTAGTCCACGCCGAGCGACTGCAGGATCTGCGCCTCGACGAAGTGGCCGATCCGGGCCTTGGCCATGACCGGGATGCTGACCGCGGCGATGATGCCGTCGATCATGTCCGGGTCGCTCATCCGTGCGACGCCACCCTGGACCCGGATGTCGGCTGGTACGCGCTCGAGCGCCATCACAGCAACCGCGCCGGCGTCCTCGGCGATCCGCGCCTGCTCCGGCGTGACGACGTCCATGATCACGCCGCCCTTGAGCATCTCGGCCATGCCGCGCTTCACCCGGACCGTGCCGGTCGCCGATCGATGATCGGGCTCGTGGTCAGCGGCCGGGCCGCTCTCGTCGTACGTGGTCATGCGTGACACCTCGTCAGTCGGAACCTGCCGTCGATCCATGGGCGCAGCAGCCGCCGGCCGGCGCACCGGCGCGATCCCACGTGGATCGGTGTGATCTCTCATCGTAGAGCGATCATCCCGCGCGCCGGTTGGTGCAGGAGCGGTCCTCCGCGACCCAAGTGGCGCGCTGCGCTAGGTCGCGAGCCCGGGTGGTGCGGTGTCGTCGAAGTCCATCGCTCGCGGCATCGGGGCCCGGCCGGCGAGCTTCAGCCAGCGCACCAGCCGGTGCGACCGCAGGGCCCGGGCGGCCCGGACTGCGTCGTTGTGGAAGCGGCGGGCCAGCTGGACCCGCTTGCTGGCTGCGGCCAGCTCGTCGACGAGGTTGCCGTCACTCGCGTCGCCGCGGAGCTCCGCCACGTCCTCGGGATCGGCGAACGCGGCGACCAGCGCCTGGCTCAGGTCGCTCTCGGCCAACTCCTGGCCCGCCTCGGGCGCCGCCCGCGCTCGGTGCGCGCTGTCGGCGACGAGGACCGCGGACGCCGGGTCCAGGACACCGGCCGCGGCCAGCTCGATCGCGATGCCCGACCGGCGCTGGAGCTGGGCGTCCAGCGTCGCCCGCGCGGTGTCCACCCGCCCGTGCATACGGTCGACGCGACCGGCCGTCCAGGACAGGTACACCCCGATCCCGGCGAGCAGGACCGGGACGGCCACCAGCCACCAGACTGCTTCCCACATGAGGCGACGACCGTAACCGGCACGGCAGGTGCGGGTCAGTCGTGGGTGCTGACGTGGAGCCCGGGCTCGGCGACCGTCTCGTACACCGCGAGCACGTCGCGGACGACGGTGTCCCAGTCGTAGCGCCTGGCAACCCGCGCGCCGGCGGCAACCAGGCTGGCCTGACGCACCGGGTTGTCGAGCAGGGCCGCCGCGACCATGGCCAGGTCCTCGGCGTCGCCGGTGCGGAACAATTCGCCCGCCCGCCCGCGGTCGAGCACTGCGCTGAACGCCTCGAGGTCGCTGGCCAGCACTGGTGCGCCGGCGGCCATCGCCTCCAGCAGCACGATGCCGAAGCTCTCGCCGCCCAGGTTCGGCGCGACGAACACGTCAGCCGAGGCGTACGCGCCCGGCTT
>JACCYY010000223.1 GCA_013696235.1 Sporichthyaceae bacterium
GCCGCCGGGGGGACCGTGATCTTCTCCAGCCACGTCATGGAGCTCGTGGAGCGGCTCTGCGACCACGTCGCCGTGATCGCGGCTGGCCGCGTACTGGCCAGCGGTCCGATCGAGTCGGTCCGCGACGGTCGATCGCTCGAGGAGGTCTTCGTCGGCCTGGTCGGCGGTGGTCGCAGCACCGGGGAGGGACTGTCGTGGCTCGGCACTTCATCCGGCTGAGGCTGCGGGTCTTCGTCAACGGCCTGACCCGAGGGTCGGGTGCCCAGCGCGCGCTCAGCATCGTCGGTCTCGGCTTCGGCCTCGTGCTCGGCGTCCTGGGAGCGATGCTCTTCTTGGCTGCCCGCGGCAGCACCAACGTCGGGACTGCCGCCCTGCTCTTCGTCGGGCTGTCCGCCCTGGGCTGGCTGATCTTCCCGGTGCTGCTGTTCAGCTCCGACAACACCGTCGACCCCCTCCGCTTCTCGCTGCTGCCGCTGCGTCCGGGCGAGCTGGTCCTCGGCCAGCTCCTGGCCGGGATGGTCAGTGGTGCCAGTCTCTTCGCCGTCCTGACGCTCGGTGCCGCGGGCTACGCAGTCAGCGGCTCGCCTGCCACGGCACTCTTGGGCGTCGTTGCTGCGGTCCTGACGCTCCTGCTCCTCATGGTGAGCAGCCGGGCGCTCACGACGACCATCGGCGGTGCCCTGCGCAGCCGGCGCGGCCGCGACGTCGCACTCCTGACCGCGGCCCTGCTGGCCGCGTCGGTCTACCCCATCCAGCTGGCCGTGCAGTCCTTCGTCGCCGAGACGGGCATCGAGGGGGTGACGACACTCGGCCGGATCGTGGCGTGGACGCCGTTCGGCTGGCCGCTCGCTGCGGTGCTCGATGCCGGTGAGGGCAGGTGGGCGACGGCGGGGCTGCGCCTGGCCGGTGCGGTGCTGTTGATCGTGGTTGTGCTGGCGGCCTGGTCACGGGCCGTCGTCCGCACGCTCGAGTCACCCGCGCTCAGCGGCTCCACGGCCTCCACCGGTGCGGGCGACCTCGCGCCGCGATGGGCGAGGCGGTTCCTCCCCACCGGGCGGACCGGCGCGGTTGCGGCCAAGGAGCTGCGCTACTGGTGGCGTGACCCCCGGCGGCGGGCGGCCGCCCTCACCGCGCTGCTCATCGGTGTCGGCTTCACCATCGCCCCGGCGATCTCGTCCGGCGAGGGGATCGGCCGGCGGCTCGCCTTCGCCGGGATCGGGCCCGCGGTGTTCGCGACCATGAACAGCGCCAACCAGTTCGGCCTCGACGGGACGGCGGTGTGGATCGACGTCGCCGTCCCGAACGCTGCCGGCCACCAGGTGCGGGGCCGCCAGCTGGCGGTCACCCTGCTCGTCGTCCCGATCGTCGTGATCATCACCATCGTCGGCTCGCTGGTTGTCGGGGCGCCGGTCAGGTACGCCGTCGGGGCGTTGGGGCTCTGCCTGGCGGCGCTGGGCTGCGGCCTGGCGATCACGTCCGTGATCGCCGTGCTCGCGCCGTACGCGGTGCCGGAGAACCCGTCGAACCCGTTCGCCAGCGGCACCGGCGGGGGGTTCACCACGTTCGTCTACCAGCTCGGCGGCCTCCTGTCCCAGCTCGTGCTGCTGGCGCCGATCGCCGCGCTCGTGATCTGGGCATCGTCGGCGACGTGCCCGGCGCCCTGTGGCTGGCGTTCCTGCTCGGCCCGATCTGGGGCTTCGCCGCGGCGCGGCTCGGCGCTGCGCTCGGCGCCCGGATGCTCGAGCGCCGCGGTCCGGAGCTGCTCGCGGCGGTCACGCCCCGCGGCATCTGACCTGCGTCACCCCCGCAGGAGGTCGTCGATCTCCTGCGTGCCGTACCAGAGCAGCTCACGGTCCTCGAGGGAGCGGACGGCCCGGGCCGCGTCGGGGTCACCCCGGTCGGCGGCGTCGTACGCGGACGCCGCCTCGGTGACTGCAGCCACTGCGTCGGCACCGTCGACGTGGACGGCGACGACGTCGGCAATCGGGACGTCGGCGTCGACCCGGACCGAGGCCCGGCCAGCGGCCGGGTCGGGTGCCACGGCAGCTGCCTCGACGTCCACGGCGAGGACCACCCGGCGGCGAGTCTCGTGCTCGTCGGCGGCCAGCAGCCGCAGCGACTCCTGGGCGGCCCCGGTGAGCGCGACGTGGTCGAGCTCGGCATCGCCTCCGCCCGGGTACCAGTCCTGCAGGTCCGACGTGACCGCGCACGCGAAGAGCGGTGGCGCGCCGAGCGTGCGACGCTCCGCGAGCCGCCTCAGCGCCGAGAACGTCGCCGGGACGTAGACCCGCACGCTGCTCACCGCTTGTCCGCTCGGGCCTGGGCGGACGCCGCGGCCAGCGCTGTGTCGAGCACGCGCGTGCGGCGGCGGTGGTCCATGAGGTTGGCGCCCATCGACGCCCGCTCCGCCAGGGTCGGGGTGATGACCGTGACGGCGACACCCTCGGCGTCGAGCGGCGCCACCTCGCGTTCGAGCACGACGGTGAGGTGCTGGCGCCAGCGCCGCTCGAGCCGGGTGAGCAGGCCCCGGCGCGGCAGCTCGGCGTGCGACGCGAGCGCCGACAGCACGAACACCTCGTCCAGCCCGAAGCCGGCCGCAAGGTCGGCCGAGGTCGCCTGGCGGAACCCGGCGTCGATGTAGGGGCGACCGTCGAGCACGGCCGGGGCGAACCAGCCCGGGATCGAGCACGACGCGACGACCGCCTCGACGACCGAGACCCGCGGAGCACCGGGCGCGCCGAACGCGACGCGCGCACCGGTCCGGTAGTCCAGCGCGGTCACCCGAAGCTGCGGGTGCTTCGGCCAACCTGCGCCTTCGCCGGTCGCCTCACGTACGGCGGCACGTAGCCCGTCGAGCGAGCCGCGCCCGGGTGGAAGGACGGCTGCGACAGCGGTCAGCGCACCGAGCCGTACGGGGTGCCGGACGACCTGGCCGAGGAGGCGTGCCGAACCCAGCCGCAGCGGCGGGCGCTCGGGCAGCGATCCACCGACCGAGGAGTCGTGGTCGAAGCCGGCCCGAGCGAGCGGGTTGAGCGGGTCGGCCCCTCCCCGCTGGTGGTCGAGCAGGTCCTGGACCGACACACCGGAGGTGATCATGGCAGCGAGCACCGAGCCGGCTGACGAGCCCACCACGAGCTCGACGTTCCGGGTGTCGAAGCCGTGCAGCATCTCGAGTGCCCGCAGCCGCGCGATCATCCACGCCGCGCCCAGCGTTCCCCCGGCGCCGAGGACGACCCCGATCCGTCTCGCCCGTTGCTCCCCTGAGTCGCCCCAGCCATCAGGGAAATCTGAACTCGGCGGGCCAGATGTCGTCGTCACCGGGCCGCGTCCACGAGCTCGGCCAGCGCCTCGGTGATGCAACCGGCCAGCGTGTCGACGTCGGGCATCGCCGCGCGGTCGGCGTTGAGGCCATAGTGCACGCCGCCGTCGTACGAGGTCAGCCCGATGCTCACCGCCTGGCCCCGCGCCACCGGGAGCACGGGATACGTCCGGAGCATGCGCGCGCCGGCGACGTAGAGCGGTTCCTGCGGGCCGGGGACGTTGGTGATCACCAGGTTGGACGCACGGCGGGCGAGCGACGTCGCGACCCGGGCACCGACCGCGTGCAGCGTGGGCGGCGAGAACCCGCGCAGCGCCACCAACACATCGGCGGCGACCGCGCGCCCGCTGTCCTTGTGCGCTTGCGTCGCGTACCCCACCTGGTGCAGCCGCATCGCGGCGCTCGGCTCACCCACCGGGAGGTCGACGAGGTACGAGGACACCTCGCTGCCGAGCGGTCCGGTCTCGCCGGCACCCGCGTCACGGACGCTCACCGGGACGACTGCCCGGATCGTGGAGCCGGTGCGGACCGCCTCGCCGCGGGTCTGCAGCCACGTGCGCAGCGCGCCGGCCACGGTGGCGAGCACGACGTCGTTCACGCTGCCGCCGAGCGCCGCCCGGACCTTGCGGTAGTCCTCGAGCGACGTGTCCACGGTCGCGAAGAGCCGCTGCGCTCCGGTCCGGACGTTCAGCGGCGACACCGGGACCGGCCGGAGCGCACTCCGTGCTGTGGACGCGAGGCTGGCCGCGGCGCCGAGCACCTTCGACGCCACGTCACGGACGTCACCGACGCTGCGGCGCGCGTGCTCGACGACCTGCGTCGGCTGGCGGGCGGCATCGACCAGCGCGCTCACCACCAGGGCGGCCGACGACGGCGCGGTCGCGGCGCGCCAGCGGTCCGGACTGCTTGCCGCGCCAGTGGTCGGCACCACGTCGGACGAGCGGCTCAGCACGAGCTGGCCGAGGTCGACCGTCGTCACGCCGTCGACCAGCGCCTGGTGGGTCTTGCTGAGGATCGCGAAGCGGCCGCCCTCGAGACCCTCGACGAGGTACATCTCCCACAGCGGCCGGGTCCGGTCGAGCGGCCGGCTCATGATGCGCGCCACCAGCTCGCGCAGGGCCGCGTCGCTGCCCGGTCGCGGGAGGGCCGAGCGCCGGACGTGGTAGGTCAGGTCGAACGCCTCGTCGTCGACCCAGACCGGGTTGGCCAGGTGCCCGGGCACCTCCCGCACGACCTGTCGGTAGCGCGGGACCTCGACCAGCCGGGCCCGGACCAGTGTGCTCAGCGTGGCCTGGTCGACGACGCCGTCGGGGTCATGGCAGATCGCGACCATGCCGGCGTGCTGGGGGGTGTCGGCGTCCTCGAGATGGAGCGGCGCGGCGTCGGCCGGGCTGAGCCTGTCGAACAACGCCGCCTCCTCGTCTCGTC
>JACCYY010000231.1 GCA_013696235.1 Sporichthyaceae bacterium
ATCCGGCTGCTGATCGGCGACGGTCGGGTGCCGGTCGGGGTGCGCCTGCCGGCCGAGCGCCACCTGGCGAGCTACGCCGACCTGTCCCGCGCCACCGTGACCAGCGCGTACCAGCGGCTGCGGGAGACCGGCTGGGCCACCGCTCGCCAGGGAGCCGGCACGTGGACCCGACTGCCGGCGCGGTCCGACGCCGCCCAGCCCGGCTCGTGGGTGCCCGCCCCCCCGGACTCCGGCGTCCTGGACCTCGCGCACGCCGCGCCGTCGGCCCCACCCCAGCTCGCGGCCGCGTACGCCGCGGCACTCAGCGAGCTGCCGCGCTACCTGCCGAACCACGGCTACCACCCGGCCGGGCTGGCCGAGCTGCGGGCCCGGATCGCCGACCGCTACGCAGTTCGTGGCTTGCCCACCTCGGCCGAGCAGGTCCTGGTCACCGGCGGTGCGCTGCACGGCATCGCGGTCGCGTTCGAGGCGCTGGTCGGCCGTGGGGACCGGGTGCTGGTGGAGCACCCGAGCTACCCGAACGCGCTCGACGCGATCACCCGGTTGCACGCCCAGGCCGTGCCGGTCGCGATCAACGAGGACGAACCGGGCGGCCTCGTCGACGACCTGTTCCGCGCGGCCAGGCAGTCCGCCCCTCGCGCGGCGTACCTCATCCCGGACTTCCAGAACCCCACCGGCATGGTGCTCGACCCCGACCAGCGGGCCCGGCTGGCCGTGAGCCTGCGCCAGCAGGGGGTCGTCACGGTGATCGACGAGACGCTGGCCGAGCTCGCGCTCGACGGCGACCCGTGCCCGCCGTACGCGTCGTTCGCCGGGCCCGAGGAGGTCGTGTCGGTGGGCACGCTGAGCAAGATCGCCTGGGGCGGCCTCGGGGTCGGCTGGTTGCGGGCTGACCAGGGGCTGGTGCGACGGCTGTCCGCGACCGCCGCCCGCGGCCGGCTGGCCGAGCCTGTGGTCGACCAGCTCGCGGCCTGCTACCTCCTCGACCACATGGACGAGCTGCTGGCCGAGCGCCGGCACGCCCTGCGGGTACAGCGCGACGCGCTCGTGGCGAGCCTGGTCCGCGCGCTGCCGTCCTGGGAGGTCCCGGTCCCGTCGGGCGGCATGGTGGTCTGGTGCCGCCTGCCGCACGCGATGTCCTCGGCCATCGCGGCGGCGGCTCCCTCGTACGGGCTGGCACTCGCCGCGGGGCCGCGGTTCGGGACCGGCCACGCCTTCGACGACCGGCTGAGGCTGCCGTTCACGCATCCGGTGGACGTGCTCGAGCGCGGCGTCGCGATCCTGGCCGAGATCACCGCGGCGCTGCCCGGCGTCCGCAGCGCGCAGTCCCGCGAGCCCGCGTACGTGGTGTGACCGCTCCCGGGCAGGCGGCCAGCGGCTGCAGGAGGGCGACCGGGTAGCCTCCGGCCGACTGCCACAGGAGGCCAGATGTCGTCGTACCCCGCGAGCGTGCCGAGTCCTTCACGGGCGCGCGTCCTCGCCGACCTCGTGCCGGGTGCGTCGACCGCCACGGTGGTGCGCGAGGTCGCCCTCGTCGCCGGCGGCGCCGTACTCACCGGGATCGCCGCCCAGATCGCGATCCCGCTGCCCGGCACGCCGGTCCCCCTGACGTTGCAGACGTTCGCGGTGCTCGTGGTCGGGGCCGCGCTCGGGTGGCGCCGCGGCCTGCTGGCGCTCGCGCTGTACGCGGTCGTTGGTCTGGTCGGCGTGCCGTGGTTTGCCGAGGGGAAATCTGGTTGGGCGTTCGCCTCGATGGGCTACGTGCTGGGCTTCGTGTTCGCAGCCGCGCTCGTCGGCTGGCTGGCCGAGCGCGGCGCTGATCGTCGGCCGCTGACCACCGCGATGATCATGGTGCTGGGCAGCGTGGTGATCTACGTGTGCGGCGTGAGCGTGCTCATGCCCGCGCTCGACGTCGACCTGTTGACTGCCCTGGAGCTGGGCGTGGTGCCGTTCCTGGCGACCGACGCGATCAAGGTCGTGCTGGCCGCCGGTGTGCTGCCGGCGGCTTGGCGCCTCGCCGGGGGATCTGACCGCGAACGGCGGGCCCGGAGGCTGCGGTCATCCGCCGATGAGCTCTGACCCGGCCGACCTGACGTTGGTCGTCGCGGTCGACTCCCGTACGACGTCGGTTAGCTGCACCGGCGGGTAGCCCGGGATCGTGAACGTCACCCGCCAGGTCACGGTGAGCCCGACCGTCGGTGTGCCGAGCCCGCGATAGGTGTGGGCCACGTAGTAGCCGGGGTTCGCGGACGGCGACGTGCCGTCGTAGGGCAATCCGGGCCCGTGTGCGGCGGCGCCCTCGGCGAAGCCCCAGACGAACTCCGGTGTCGCGGTCGCGGTCCCGATGATCGGGTCGGTGAGCTCGATCGTGATCGGCTCACGGGCGTCGGTGAACGCGATCATCGGCAGGTTCACGATCGCGTCCGCCGGCTGCAGCGTGATCGGTGGTGG
>JACCYY010000234.1 GCA_013696235.1 Sporichthyaceae bacterium
GCGGTGGCGCGAGTCGGGTTTCCCGACGTGAGCCACCCGATGATCACGACGGTCAGGCCAGGAGCACGCGGGCGGCGGTGGCCGCGACCGGGGCCGCAACCGCCAGCACGCCTCCGGTCACCAGTGCCGCACGGACGGTCCAGTGGGCTGCCGATGGCACCCCGGCCGCGGCGGCCGCGGCGAGTGCAGCCGCGACCGCGACAGCGCCGCCGAGCACGAGTCGATCAGTGTGATAGACCAGCCCGATCGGCACGAGGAACGCCGCCGCAGTTCCGACGACGAGCCAGCCGACCGACCAGAGCAAGCCGAGGAGTCGCCGTACCGGGGGGACTGCCGTCGCGGAGCCGACCACGGCAGCGACGACCATGATCACGATCAGCTCGGGCCCCTGGTCGTCCAGTCGTCCGAGCGCCAGCGCGGCGGCACCGAGCGCGGCGAGCAGAACGCCGCTCGCCGTCACGGCGAGCCATTCGACCGCATGCTCACGAGCCTTCGGTCGAGCCAGCGCGACGAGCAGCACCGCCACGACGGCCGGCCCCACTGCGCGTAGGACCGGGGCGAACGACGTCTCAGCACCGGGCTCGACGTCGCTCGCCAGCACGGACAGCGCCGCGCCGGCCGCAGTGAGGATGATCAGCGACCCGCCGAGCACTCGTTCGGGCAGGTCGCCCGATCGCAGCAGCCCGTACGCCAGGACGGCTGCGAGCACCGCGACCGCGATCGCGAGCTGACCGGGTCCGGCGTACGCCGCGAGCGCGACGAGGCCGCCGACGAGGGTCGTGACCAGGACCGGCATCGCGGTCATCCGCCGGCGAACGGTGGCAGCGCCTCCGCGACCCAGCCCTCGGCCAGGACGACCTCGTCGAGCCGGCGCCGGCCGGTCGGGTGCCCGTCCACGACGAACGAGCACACCCCGAGCACCTCGGCGAGCCGGGGCCGATCGGCATGACGGGCCACGGCCGTCGCCACCGCCTCCGCGAGGGTGCTCGCCTCGGCCGGCTCCTCGTCGACCCCGGCGGCTGCCTTGGCCGACGCCCAGTAGCGCAGCGTGCCCGCCGCCATCAGGCCCCGCTCCCCGTTGCCGTGCACCTGACGGTGGCGCCCGGCACCACGTCGCCGCCGAAAGTGCCCCCGGTGCGAGCGCGGACCCAGGCGGCGATCTCGGCCAGCAGAGCCGCGTCGACCGCGCCTTCCGCATGGCCGAGACCGGGCCGGATCCACAGCTCCTTCGGCTCTCGGGCGGCCGCGGCAAGCGCCTCGGCGTGCACGACCGGGAAGAACGGGTCGGCGTCGCCATGCACGACGAGCAGCGGGGTCGGGGCGATCGCGGCAGCCACCTCGTACGGCGGCGCGGGTGGCGGGTCCGGCCAACCGGACCGGTCGACCCGGGTACGTCGCCACAGGCGCGACACCGTCCGACCCGAGCCGGTCTCGATGAGCCAGTGCAGCCGCCGCATCGGGACCGTGCCGCGGTAGTGCCACCACGCCGGCGCGCTCACGCTCACGACGGCGTCCACGCCCCCGATGAGGCCGGCGTGGCGGACCACGACCGCGCCGCCCATGGAGAAGCCGACCGTCGCCACCCGCTCGTAGCCGAGCGTCCTCGCCCAGCGCACGGCTGCCTCGACGTCGGCGATCTCGCGGTCCCCGACGGTCGTGACGCCGCCGGAGCGGCCGTGCCCGCGGAAGTCGAAGGCCACCACGCCGGCGTACCGGCTCAGCGTGGTGAGGACCGTCCGGAGGGCGGGGCGCTGGAGGGATCCGGTGAACCCGTGGCCGACGACGAGTCCGAGATCCAGGGCGGTGGACGGTTCGACCGGCCGGTCCGGAGGCACGGCCCGAGGCCCGTCCGACCGAGCCAGGTGGGTGGCCCGGATCCGGACACCGTCAGCGGTGAGCAACGTCGGCACCCTCCTATCCTTGCGCGATGAGCCGCCTGCTGCTTCTCACGAACGCGCTGGCGCCATCGGCTGAGGTGCTCCCGGCCCTCGGGCT
Organism: Sporichthyaceae bacterium; assembly: GCA_013696235.1. Taxonomy (GTDB): domain Bacteria; phylum Actinomycetota; class Actinomycetes; order JACCYY01; family JACCYY01; genus JACCYY01. The sequence continues at coordinate 1,996 of JACCYY010000234.1, forward strand.
GCTGCCGCACCACGTCCGGGTGGTCCCCGCCGAGGCCTACGCCGTCGTCGACCTGCCACCGGTCGACGCGATCCTGGTGGACGCACGACGTGACCTCGCGCACGCGCGATCGCTGTGCCGCGTCGTACGGACCGCCGAGGTGGCCGTCCCGGTGCTGGCCATCGTCACCGAGGGTGGGCTCACTGCGTTGCGGCACGACTGGGGCGTCGACGACGTGCTGCTCGACACCGCCGGCCCGGCCGAGGTCGATGCCCGGTTGCGCCTCGCCGCCGAGCGACTGGCCGCGGCCACGAACGACTCCGGCAACCCTGCGGAGATCGAGGCGGGCGACCTCGTGATCGACGACGCCAGCTACACCGCGCGGGTCCGCGGTCGGCCGTTGCACCTGACCTACCGCGAGTTCGAGCTCCTGAAGTGCCTGGCCCAGCACGCCGGACGGGTCCTCACCCGCTCCCAGCTGCTGCAAGAGGTCTGGGGCTACGACTACTTCGGCGGCCCCCGGACCGTGGACGTGCACGTCCGCCGCCTCCGCGCCAAGCTCGGCCCGGAGCACGACTCGATGATCGCCACCGTGCGCAACGTCGGCTACCGCTTCGTCCCTGTACCGAGCCGCGCCCGCCCACGCCTCGACGCCGGCGCGCGCCAGTGATGCCGGCATCGCGTACGGAGGTCGCGGTCACCCAGGAGTCGCTGACGCCGGACACTGCAGCCGCGGTGCTGGCCCTGGCCGTCCTCGGCGAGGACGCGGACGGGATCGCTCCGCTGTCGGAGCAGGTGCTCCTTCGGGTCCGGCACGCCAGCACCCGTCCGACCCACCTGGTCGCCCGGCTCCGCGGCGCCGGCGCGGGCACCGCTGATGGCGCAGGCGCGCTCGTGGGTTACCTCGTCCTGCAGCCCGGGGGCGGGGAGCGCGCTGCCGAGCTCGTGGCGGAGCTCGTGGTGCACCCAGCCCACCGGCGTCATGGGATCGGCCGCGCGCTGCTCGGTGCCGCACTGGATGTGGTTTCGGCGAACGAGCGCCGGGGCACGACCCTGAAGATCTGGGCCCACGGCGACCGCCCAGAGGCAGCCGCCCTGGCTGAGCACCTCGGCTTCGTCCGCGACCGGATCCTGCTCCAGATGCGCCGGCCGACAAGCACCCCGCTGCCCGACGTCTCGGTGCCAGACGGCGTACGCATCCGGACCTTCCGACCGGGGGCTGACGACGATGCCTGGGTCGTCCTCAACGCGCGCGCGTTCGCCGACCATCCGGAGCAGGCGTACGTCACTGTCGAGGACCTCCGCGAGCGGCAGCAGGAGTCCTGGTTCGACCCGGCCGGGTTCTTCCTGGCAGAGCGGGTCGAGGACGACCGCTTGGTCGGGTTCCACTGGACGAAGGTGCACGAGCGCCCGGCGCCAGCCGGCGAGGTCTACGTGGTCGGGCTCCACCCCGACGCGCAGGGCACCGGCCTCGGCCTCGCCCTGACCGTGACCGGTCTGGCTCACCTCGCGGCGCTCGGGCTGCCGATCGTGCTCCTCTACGCGGACGAGACCAACGCTGGCGCCGTACGGATGTACGAGCGACTCGGCTTCCGGACCCACCACACCGACGTCGAGTACGCCCGCCGGGTCGTGGACCGCGCTGGCTGAGCCGCTCGTCCGCCGGACGGGTTACCCGAAGTTCACCTCGCGGTGCGACCATGCGGGTATGCCATCTCCGGGGCCACAGACGAGCCCAGACACGCGGCCAGACCCGCCGCGCGACAGCGGGCCAGCCCGAGGTCGGGCCGACGACGGCGCCGACGTGATCGACTTCGAGGCGGCGTCGAACGGCAACGTCGCACCCGAGCCACCGCCGGTCGTGCCCGACTCGCTGCGCGCCGAGGACCAGGCCCCGCTGCCCGCCGACCGCTTCCTCGACCGGGAGACGAGCTGGCTCGCGTTCAACCGGCGCGTGCTCGAGCTCGCCGAGGA
>JACCYY010000237.1 GCA_013696235.1 Sporichthyaceae bacterium
CTCGACCCCACGCTCGCGAGCGCGCTCATGGTCGAGGGGCGAGCGGCGTGGCAGGTGCTGGCCGGCGCCGCCGAGCCGGCCAGCGGCCCGACCGCCGTGATCGACGCGCGGGTGCTCTTCGATCGCGCGCCCTACGGCGTCGGCTACGTCGTCGCGACCTGGCGCTACCGCACGGAATGATCGTCCCCGCGGGCGGCGGGTCAGACGTGGGTGGGGCCGCCCTGGTCGGTCGGGTGGATCGGCGTCGCGGTGGGCGCGGTGGGCGGGGGTGCCGCCGGGTCGGGCACCGCGGCCGGTGGAGCCGGTGCGTCGTCGACGCCCTGCGCAGCCAGCTTGTCGGCCGCACCCTTTGCCGCACCCTGGGCCTTGTCGATCTTGTCGGAGTACTTGCCCTTGGTCTTCTGGTCGACGAAGTTGCCGCCCTTGTCGATCGCCTGGTCGATCTTGTCGCCGTGCTGCTCGGCGAGATCGGCAGCCTTGTCCTTGGCCTGGTTCAGTGCAGTCTTGGCCTTGTCGAGGAAGCTCATGTCGCGCCCCATTCTCCGTGACGGAGTCGTTCATCGACCCGTGTCCCTGGCCCTCGACTCTATGCAACCGGCGGGTCTCGGTTCGAGGACGAGCCCGCAGGGTGGGCAAGACTCGGGGGGTGAGATCGCCGAGCGCAGTTGCGGTGGTGGGGCCGACCGCCGCGGGCAAGAGCGACCTCGCGGTGGAGCTCGCCCTCGCCGTCGGCGGCGAGGTGATCAACGCCGACTCGATGCAGCTCTACCGCGGCATGGACATCGGGACAGCCAAGCTCGGTCTCGACGAGCGGCGGGGGGTGCCCCACCACCTGCTCGACGTGCTCGACGTCAGCGAGCGCGCCTCGGTAGCGGCCTACCAGCGGGCCGCCCGAGCCCAGGCCCGCGAGTGCCAGGCGCGTGGTGCGGTCCCCGTCCTGGTGGGGGGGTCCGGCCTCTACGTCCGGGCGGTGCTCGACCGGCTGGACTTCCCGGGCACTGATCCCGTGGTTCGGCAGCGGCTCGAGGCAGAGCTCGCCGAGCTCGGCCCGCAGGCGATGCACGAGCGCCTCGTCGCGGTGGACCGCACGTCGGCCGAGCGGATCCTCGCCACGAACGGTCGCCGGATCGTTCGCGCGCTCGAGGTCGTCGAGGTGACCGGCACCCCCTTCATCGCGCGCCTGCCGGTGCACGAGACCGAGCCGGTGCTCAGCGCCAAGATCATCGGCCTGGCCGTCGAACCCGGCGCCCGCCGCGAGCGCATCGCCAGCCGGGTCGACCGCATGTGGGCAGACGGCCTGGTCGACGAGGTCCGGAGGCTCGAGCGGCGCGGGTTGCGGTCGGGCGTGACCGCGTCGCGCGCGCTCGGCTACCGGCAGGTGCTCGAGCTCTTCGACGGCCTCCGGGACGACGCCGACGCCCGGGCCGCGACGGTCCGAGCGACCCAGCAGTTCGCGCGCCGTCAAGCCAGCTGGTTCCGGGCCGACCCGCGCGTCAGGTGGCTCGCGTACGACGCGCCGGACCTGCGCGAGCAGGCCTTGACGATCATCGGCGAGCCGTCATGAGACCGCGCTCGTACGATCACCGGGTGGACGTGGCGTTCGTCAAGGGGCACGGCACCGAGAACGACTTCGTCCTGCTGCCCGACCTGGCCGACCGGCTCGAGCTCACCCCGGGGCTCGTCGCCGCGATCTGCGACCGGCGGGCCGGGATCGGCGCCGACGGGGTGCTCCGCGTCGTCCGCAACCGAGCCGGCTCGGCCGCACCGTGGCTCATGGACTACCGGAACGCGGACGGCTCGGTCGCCGAGATGTGCGGCAACGGCCTGCGCGTCCTCGCGCGATACCTGGTCTCGGCCGGCCTGGCCGACCCCGGCCAGGTCGCGATCGAGACCCGGTCCGGCGTCCGGCTGGCTCGGCTGGCCGAGAGCGGTGACGTGACGGTCGAGCTCGGCGCGTACGAGCGACCTGACCTCGGGCAGGTCCAGATCCGCGTCGGTGCGCGCGCGTGGGACGCCACCGCGATCCGGATGCCCAACCCTCACCTGGTCGCGTTCGTCGAGCACCTCGACGATGCCGGGGACCTCCGCGTCGCGCCGGGCGTCGAGCCGGGCACCGCCGCCCCCGACGGCGCAAACGTCGAGCTCGTGGTGCACCGCGGGCCGCGCCACGTCGCCATGCGGGTCTTCGAGCGAGGGGTCGGCGAGACCCGGTCGTGCGGGACGGGCGCGGCTGCAGCGGCGATCGCGGCCGGTCACGTCGCCGGCGAGCTGCCGTCCTCGACCCCGGTGGACATCCGCGTCGACGTGCCCGGGGGCTCACTGGTCGTGACCGTGCACCCAGCCGGCACCGTCGACCTCACCGGGCCGGCAGTGCTGGTCGCCACCGGCACGCTCGGCGGGGACTGGGTCGAGCGCCACGCTCCGGACCTGGCCGGTCAGTCGTCGCTCTCGGGCAGCGCCCGGGCCTCCGCGCCCGTGAGCCCGGCGTAGCCCTCGTCCTGCCCGCTCACCCGTCCGACGAACTCACCGCTCTCGCCGGTGCCGGTGGTGCTCTCGCTGTCCCCACCGGTCTCGTCGGTGTCGCCGCCGGTCGCCCGGCTGGCCGCGGTGCGCTCGTCGACCGGGACGTCCTGCTCGGTGTCGATCCCGCGGTCCTCGTCCTTGGACCCGATCGGTTCGATCGATTCGGTCGATCCGCTCTCTGACATCGGTCGGGTCCCTTCGGTTGTCGAGCCGATACGCAGGTGCGCCTCGAGGCGCCGCGTGTCAAGATCGAACGACGATGACCCTGAACCCGTACCCGCTGCCGGACGGCGCGAGCCCCGCTGACATCCATCTTGACGGCCCCGCCTCCGACGACCAGGACTTCCACGAGTACGACGGTGATCAGCTCGAGCGGGCCGATCGGCAGGCGCTCCGCCGGGTCGCCGGGCTCTCGACCGAGCTCGCCGACGTCACCGAGGTCGAGTACCGCCAGCTCCGCCTCGAGCGCGTGGTCCTGGTCGGCGTCTGGACCGACGGCACGGTGGCCGATGCCGAGTCGTCCATGCGCGAGCTCGCGCAGCTGGCGCAGACAGCGGGTTCTGAGGTGCTCGAGGCGCTCTACCAGCGTCGGGACAAGCCTGACGCCGCGACCTACATCGGGTCCGGCAAGGCCGCCGAGCTGCGCGACACCGTGCTCGCGACCGGTGCCGACACGGTGGTCTGCGACGGCGAGCTCAGCCCCGGCCAGCTGATCCAGCTCGAGGACGTCGTCAAGGTCAAGGTGATCGACCGGACGGCCCTGATCCTCGACATCTTCGCGCAGCACGCGAAGAGCCGAGAGGGCAAGGCGCAGGTGTCCCTCGCCCAGATGGAGTACATGCTTCCTCGGCTGCGTGGCTGGGGTCAGTCGATGTCCCGGCAGGCTGGTGGCCGGGTGGCCGGGGGAGGCGGCATCGGTACGCGCGGACCTGGCGAGACCAAGATCGAGACCGACCGGCAACGGATCCGCGAACGGATGGCCCGGCTGCGCCGCGAGCTGCGCGAGATGAAGAAGGCACGCGTCACCCAGCGCGAGTCCCGCCGGAGCAACGCCGTGCCGTCGGTCGCCATCGCCGGCTACACGAACGCCGGCAAGTCCTCGTTGCTCAACCGCCTCACCGGGGCCGGCGTGCTGGTCGACGACTCGCTGTTCGCGACCCTCGACCCGAAGGTCCGCCGCACCGAGACACCTGACGGCCGGATGTTCACGATGACCGACACCGTCGGCTTCGTCCGCCACCTTCCGCACCAGCTGGTCGAGGCGTTCCGCTCCTCGCTCGAGGAGGTCGCCCAGGCCGACCTCGTGCTCCACGTCGTGGACGGCTCCCAGCCAGACCCGGAGCAGCAGCTGGTCAGCGTACGAGAGGTCTTCGCCGAGCTCGACGCGTTCGACGTGCCCGAGCTCGTCGTGATCAACAAGGCCGACCTGGCAGACCCCGTGGTGCTGGCCCGGCTGCGCCTCCGCGAGCCCCATGCGGTGGTCGTCTCGGCGCGGACCGGCGAAGGCATCGACACGCTGCGCGAGCAGGTGTCGCTGCGGCTGCCGCGCCCTGCCGTCGCCGTCGACGTCCTCGTCCCGTACGCGCGCGGAGACCTCGTGTCACGCATGCACGACGCCGGCGACATCGACCAGCTCGAGCACGTCGCCGAGGGCACCAGGATCACCGGTCGGGTCCCGGCCGACCTCGCCGGCGCGCTGGAGCCGTACGCGCGAGCCCGGAGCAACGGCTCGGCATAGATTCCCTCGCGGGCTTCGTGCGGACGTCGCGCAGGCAGCGATTCGGCGAGATCACGGCGGACGCGGCCCCTTCCGGCGTCAGTCCTGGGAACGACCGCCGAGGTGCTCGGCGAGGAACCGCTCCGCGGCGGCGTAGAACCGCTCGCGGCTGGCCGGCTTGGCGAAGCCGTGGCCCTCGTCGGCGAACAGCAGGTACTCGTGCGGGAGTCCCTTCGTCTCGAGCGCGGCGACGATCTGTTCCGCCTCGGCCTGCTTCACGCGCGGGTCGTTCGCGCCCTGGGCGATCAGCACCGGGATCGTGATGTCGTCGACCCGGGACAGCGGTGAGCGGGACCAGAGGAACTCGCGCTCGGTCGCCGGGTTGCCGACCCGCTGGTGGAACAGCGCGATCTGGGGCTGCCAGTACGCCGGGATGGTCTCGAGCAGGGTGATCAGGTTGCTCGGCCCGACGATGTCGACGGCACACCGGAACACGTCAGGGGTGAACGTGGCCCCGACCAGCGCGGCGTAGCCGCCGTACGAGCCGCCGTAGATCCCGACCCGCTCGCGGTCGGCCCAGCCCTGACCGACGGCGTGCTCGACCGCGTCGATCAGGTCGTCGTGCATGGCCGCGCCCCACTCCCTGTTCCCGGCATTGGTGAACGCCTTGCCGTAGCCGGTCGAGCCGCGGTAGTTCACCTGGACGCAGAGATAGCCGCGGTTCGCGAACCACTGCGCCTCCGGCACGTAGCCCCACTGGTCGCGGACCCACGGCCCGCCGTGGACGTCGAGGACGGCCGGCAGCCCGGTGCGCGGCAGGCCGGGCGGGAACGTGACGTAGCCGTGCACCTCGAGGCCGTCGCGGGCGGTGAAGACGAACGGCTCCATCGGCGCCAGCTCGTACGAGGTCAGGGCCTCGCGGTGATGGAACAGGAACGTCGTGTCGCCGGAGCCGCGGTCGTACGTGTAGTACGCGACGGGGCCGTCGGACGGGGCGACGCTGACCAGCCAGCGTCGGTCGGTCCGTTCGGATCGGCCGACGCTGAGCTCGCCGTCGCCGAGCGCGTTCAGGCGCTCGAGGTCCGTTGCGAGGTCGTCGTCGAGCAGCACGATCTCGTTGCGGTCCTTGGCGAACACTGCCGCCTGCGGCTCGAGCGTCTCCGGCTGGAGCCAGACGCCGGCGACGTCGTACTGGTCGTCGGAGATGATCTCGCTCTGCGCGCCGGTCTCGAGGTCCACCCGTACGAGTCGCGAGGCGTTCGACCCGATCGAGGTCACCATGAGCATCGACCGGCCGTCCCGGGCGAAGCTGATCACCCCCGTGCCGAGGGCGTCCTCGGCGGGGATCTCCAGCAGCGGCAGCCATTCCTGGTCCGTGTCGATCGCATCGAGGTCGCGTCGCAGCAGGGTGATCGAGCCGTCGGGCTGCATCCGGTAGCCGCCGCGCACGACGAGGTCGGTGTCGATCAACCAGGCCGCGAAGCCCGGGTTCGCGACGTCCTTGACGACCTCGCGCGTGGCCAGGTCGACCCGGTAGACGTCGTGCAGCTGGGCGTCGTCGGCGTTGAGCCCGATGAGCATGGTGCCCGGCTGCCAGCGGTTGTGCCCGAGGATCTGCGCCTGCACGTCCTCGCTGGGCGACAGAAGCTCGGCGTCGCCGGAGGTGAGGTCGAGCAGGTAGAGCCGCCAGTTCTCGTCCCCGCCGCTGTCCTGCGCGTAGACGAGGTGCCGGTCGTCGTGGAGGAACAGGAAGCTGCGGATGCCGCGGTCGGTGTCGTCGGTGACCGGTTCCGCCTCGGCGCTGCCGTCCGCCGGCCCGACCCAGACGTTGAGGACGCCCTCGTGCGGTGCGACGTAGGCGATCTTGGTCCCGTCGGGCGACAGCGCCGGCGTCACCTTGTCGGGGTTGCCGAACAGCACGTCGCGCGGGATCAACGGGGCGAGACCCGACTCGTTCACCATGCGCGCGACGATATCCACCCGCGAGAGCGAGGTTCAGCGACCGCGCTTGGTCTGCGCCCGCGCCTCGCGGTAGCGCTCGACGTACGCGTCGACCGAGAGCCGTCCGACCGCCTTGGCGATCGGCTCGAGCGCGAGGTGGTCGAGGGACTTGAACCGGACGCAGCTCTTGCCCATGTCGAGCTTCTTGCCCGACTTCGCGTACTCCTCGCGGAACCAGGTCTCCTCGTCGCCGTACGCGCTCATGAGGTAGAGCGACATGGAGTTCTTCTGGTTGGCGAGTGCGAGATAGCCGAGCGGCTGGCCGTTGTACGTGTCGGGGAGCCGCTCGAGCGGGACGGACCAGGTGATCATCCCCCAGGACATCGACTCCTCGTAGCCCGCGGGCAGGTGGGCGTTCACCAGGTCGCGGACCGTCGCGATCGCGGTCCGTCGGTCTTCGGGCAGCTCGGCGAGGTAGGCCTCGACGGTCGTCGCACTGCTCGGCAGGGTCCCCTCCCACGTCGTCCCGGGCCGTCGTCGGAACCGCCTGCCATCATGCCGCTCATGACTGGGTTGCAGATGAGCGAGGTCACGTTCGACGCGCGGGACGCCGGCCGGCTCGCGCGATTCTGGGCCGATTCGCTCGGCTGGGACGTCGGGCCCGGGGCGTCAGAGTTCGTCGCGACCGTCGGTGGCCCGGCGCGGCCTCCGGACTCGCTGCCGATGCTCTTCGTCCAGGTGCCGGAGCCGAAGGCGGGCAAGGATCGGATCCACCTGGATCTGCACGCCGACGACATCGCCAGCGAGGCGGCGCGGTTGGTCGAACTTGGCGCCAGCGTCGTCCACGAGAGGCGCGAGTGGGGCCACCACTGGATCACGCTGCAAGACCCCGAGGGCAACGAGTTCTGCATCGCGCACCCAGACGAGGCGGTAGCCGAGCCAGCCACCTGACCGTCTGCGACCGCAGCGAGCGGTTGGTCGTCCACCACCGGCCCCGTGGTTCCGGCGAGCGGGCGAGCCGGTCGTACGGTGGCGCAGTGGCAGCGCCGACCGCACCGGAGGACGACGAGCCGTCGCTCCTTGCCCTGCTCCAGGCGGCGGTCGAGGGCGTGGGTGGGAGCGAGCGGTCTGGCCAGGTGCAGATGGCCGAGGCGGTGTCCGAGGCGATGGCGTCCGAGCGGCACCTGCTCGTCCAGGCCGGTACGGGCACGGGGAAGTCCCTCGCGTACCTCGTCCCGGCGCTGCTCCACGGCGAGCGGGTCGTGATCGCGACCGCCACACTGGCGCTGCAGTCCCAGCTCGTCGACCGTGACCTGCCCCGCGTGGTCCGCTCGGTCGCTCCCCTTCTCGGTCGGACCCCTTCGTACGCGCTGGTGAAGGGACGGGCGAACTACGCCTGCCTGAACCGCGTGCGCGGTGGGGTGCCCGACGAGCAGGGCACGCTCGTCGAGATCGCGCCGTCCTCGACGCTCGGCCAGGAGGTGCTGCGGGTCCGGCGCTGGGTCGACCAGACCGACACCGGCGATCGCGACGAGCTCGTCCCGGGCGTCTCGGACCGGGCCTGGTCGCAGACGTCGGTCTCCGCGCGGGAGTGCCTGGGTGCGGACCGCTGCCCGGAGGGCGCGGCCTGCTTCGCCGAGCGCGCCCGCTGGACGGCGCGGCGGTCCGACGTCGTGGTGACCAATCACGCCCTGCTCGCGATCGACGCCTTGCACAACCGCACGGTGCTGCCCGACCACGACGTGCTCGTGGTCGACGAGGCGCACGAGCTCGTGGCGCGGGTGACCGGCGCGGCGAGTGCCGAGCTGACCGCGTCGATGGTCGAGCGCGCTGCCAGGTTCGCTCGGGCGCCGGCTAGCCCCGAGCTCGCCGACCCGCTCGACGACGCCGGCATCGGTCTCGGGCTGGCGCTCGCCGATGTCGCGGTCGGTCGGCTCGACGAGCTGCCGGCGGCGCTGGTCGGGGCGCTCGCCGCCGTCCGGGAC
>JACCYY010000243.1 GCA_013696235.1 Sporichthyaceae bacterium
CGGCCGAACCACTCCAGCACGATCTGCGCCCGCTGGATGCGGTGCTTCGGCGACCCGCCACGGGTGAGCTCATGGCTCTCGGCGGGGAACCGGAGGTACTCCACCTCCTTGCCGAGGAGGCGCATGGCCACGAAGAGCGCATCGGCCTGCTCCACCGGGCAACGCAGGTCGTCCTCCGAGTGGATGATCATGACAGGCGTGCTGATGTCGCGGACGTAGGTGATCGGCGAGAGCCGGGCATACTCGTCGGCCGCATCGAGGTGGGTCGCGCCCATCGCGAACCGGAAGTAGCCGGCGGCGTCGGAGGACCACTCCAGCGATGCGAGGTTGTTCACCCCCCGCTCGGTGCATGCCGCGGCGAACCGGTCGGTGTGCCCGACGACCCAGGACGTCATGTACCCGCCGTAGGACCCGCCCATCACGCCGAGGCGGTCCGCGTCGATCGCGGGGTAGCGCTCGAGCGCGGCGTCGAGGACGCGCATGAGGTCGTCGTGCGCCGGCGGTCCCCAGCCCTCACCCGGGTCCTCGGTCGATGCTGCGGAGATGAGCACGCGTGCCGAGGCCTCGTCGTACCCGGTGGAGCCGCGCGGGTTGCTGAAGATCACCACGTGGCCGGCTGACGCGTAGAGCTGGAACTCGTCGAACCACCGCACGCCGTACTGGGTGTGCGGTCCGCCGTGGATGTTGAGCAGGGCCGAGTACGAGCCGTCGGCGTCGAAGTCCGGCGGCAGCATGACCCAGGCGTCGAGCTCGGTGCCATCGGCCGCCGACACCAGGAAGTGCTCGGCCGGCACGGACGGTGCGGTCGCGTCGAAGGCCGCCTGGTGGCGGCTGAGGCGACGTTCTTCCCCGTCTCGCACGAGGTAGAGCTCGGACGGCTCGTCGACCGAGCTGGCCACGAACGCGAGCGTGCCGCCGGCCAGGTCGAACCCAGCCACCCAGCGGTCGCCCTCGACCAGCCGCTGAGGTTCGGCACCGGACCCGTCGAGCAGCACCGAGATCACCGAGACCCGGCCATGGTCCTCGATCGAGGTGATCAACCGGTCGCCGTCCCAGACCGGTGCGCGCGAGCCCGGGTACGGCGCGCAGTTCCGGTCGAGATCCGCGGTCAGGAGCGTGACCGCGCCGGTCGTGCTGTCGACCACCGCGACCCGGGTGTGGCGGTAGCCGATCTGCTCGACGGTGTGCAGGCAGGCGATCCGATCGCCGTCCGGCTCCCAGGACAGCGAGGCGTACGACGCGTCCGTCGCGGTGAGCCGGTGCGGCTCGAAGGCCGATGGATCGGCAGGGTCGGCGGCGAGTGCCTGCGCGATGTCGACGACCCAGACGTCGTTGAAGGACTGCAGGTCGAAATCGGGCTGTCGCGCGGACGAGGCGGCGAGCCGGGTGCCGTCGGGGGACCAGGCCGGCGGGCTGTAGTCGAACCGGTCGCGGGTCACCTGCTGGGCGACCGCGCTGCCGTCGACCGGGACCACGAAGAGCTGCGCTGGCCGGTCGATGGTCCAGCCGTAGCTGTCCAGCCGCGGGAACAGGCGGTCGATCCGGCGGGGCGGCCGGGCAGCGTCGTCGTCGCCGTCGGCGTATCGCTGGTCCCGGACCCGAGAGGCGAACGCGAGGTGGTGCCCGTCGGGTGACCACGCCAGCCCCTCGAACACCTCGTCCCGGGTCCCGAGCGTCACGGTCTCACCAGGTGCGTCGACGGGGATCACGTGCAGCGTGACCGTCTTCTCGTCGGCCTTGCCGCCGCCGCCGCCGCCGCCCGCGCCGGACCCGCCGGACCCGCCGCGCGTTCTGGTGAACGCCAACCGCGATCCGTCCGGCGCCCAGACCGGCGTGCTGTCCGCCTCGTCGCCGCCGGTGAGCTGCCGGGTCGTGCCGCCATCGGCACCGGCCAGCCAGATCGCACTTCGGTAGCGGTTCGCATCGTGGTCGACCCGGCGGACCACGTACGCGACGGCGGTGCCGTCGGGTGAGACGACGGGCTGCTCGACGCTGATCAGGCGGGTGATGTCGGAGGGCTTCACCGGGAGCACGCTACCTAGCCTGGCTGGGACGCCTGGATGCCGGGACTAGGTGATGCCGCGGCGACGCAGCAGCTCCTCGATGTCGGCGAGGTCGTCGTCGGCCGCGCCGCTCGACGCTGGTGCGTCCCGGCGTGGCTCGACCCGCCGGGCGGTCTCAGGTTTGCGCGCACCGACCCCCCGCGACCGCATCGCGCGGCTGGCGAGCTCCAGCCCGACGGCGCCGGCGAGGAGGGCAAGCCCGGTCCAGACGAATGGCGAGAAGACGAACATGGTGAAGAACCGGCCGATCGCCAGCCCGATCCGGCCGAACATCGCGCCCAGCCCGGACATCGCGAGCCCGGCCGGCACGAGGGCGACGGCGAGCCAGCGCAGCCCGTCTGCAGCCCC
>JACCYY010000254.1 GCA_013696235.1 Sporichthyaceae bacterium
GGGTGGTGCCTGCCTCGGCGGCGATCCGGCGGACCAGCCGGGCGACGACGCGTGCCGCGAAGCGCTGCCGCTGCCCGCTGCCGGCCGCGCCGGGACGGGCGTTGCGGACGCCGACCTGCCGGGCCAGCGCGCGGGCATCGCTCTCGTCGAGGTCGAGCAGGGTGCCGACGTCGAGCGTGAGCTTCACCGCGGCGCGCGGGAAGTAGAGGTTCGGCCCGTCCAGCATCCGCAGCTCGACCAGGGCCGCCCCGGTCGTCACCGGCTACGCACCGATCGCGTGCACGCCGCCGTCGACGTGGACGATCTCGCCCGTCGTCGCGGGGAACCAGTCCGACAGCAGAGCGACGCACGCGCGGGCGGCCGGCGTCGGGTCGTCGAGGTCCCAGCCGATCGGAGCCCGGCTCCCCCAGACCGCCTCGAACTCGTCGAAACCGGGGATGCTCCTGGCCGCCATCGTGCGAAGCGGCCCGGCCGCGACCAGGTTCACCCGCACCCCCGCCGGACCGAGGTCGCGAGCCAGGTAGCGCGCCGCTGACTCGAGCCCGGCCTTGGCCACGCCCATCCAGTCGTACTTCGGCCACGCGACCGTCGCGTCGAAGTCGAGCCCGACGACCGACGCCCGGTCCCCGAACAGCGGACGGCACGCGCGGACGAGGGCGGGCAGCGAGTACGTCGACACCCGCAGAGCCGTCGCCACGTCCTCCCAGGACGTGTTGAGGAAGTTCCCGCCGAGCGCGGACTCGGGGGCGAAGCCGATCGAGTGCAGGACGCCGTCCAGCCCGTCGAGGTGCTCACGCACGCGGTCCGCGAGCGACCCCAGGTGCTCGTCGTCGGCCACGTCGAGCTCGACCACGGGCACCTCGGAAGGAAGTCGTCTTGCGGTGCGTGTCGTCAGCCGCAGCACCCGTCCGTACGAGGAGAGCACGACCTGCGCCCCTTCCTCGATCGCGATCTTGGCCACGTGGAACGCGATCGAGTCCGGCGTGAGCACACCGGTCACCAGGATCCGCTTGCCGTCGAGCAGCCCTGCCATCACGCGCTCCCTGGGTTGTCGAGCATCAGCCTGTCGAGCACCGGTTCAATGCCCCATGCCGAGGCCGCCGTCGACCGGGATCACGGCCCCCGTGATGTACGCCGCGTCGTCACTGGCGAGGAACTGCACGACCCGGGCGACGTCTTCGATCGAGGCGAAGCGGCCGAGCGGGATCTGCCCGAGATAGAACTGCCGGCGCTCCTCGGGCAGCTCGGCGGTCATGTCCGTCGCCACGAAGCCAGGGGCGACGACGTTCGCGGTGATGCTGCGTGAGCCGAGCTCGCGCGCGATCGACCGGGCCATCCCGATCAGCCCCGCCTTGCTGGCTGCGTAGTTCACCTGCCCGGCCGAGCCGAGGAGCCCGACGACCGAGGAGATGAAGATGATCCGTCCGGCCCGGGCCCGCAGCATGCCCTTGGCGGCACGCTTGGCCACCCGGAACGAGCCGGTGAGGTTCGTGTCGAGCACGGTGGTGAAGTCGTCCTCGCTCATCCGCAGCAGCAACGTGTCCCGGGTGATCCCGGCGTTGGCCACCAGCACCTCCACCGGGCCGTGCGCGGCGTCGATCTCCTCGAACGCCGCGTCGACCGACTCCTGGTCGGTGACGTCGCACCGGACGCCGAGGAAGCCCTCGGGTGGCCCGCCGCTGCGGTAGGTCACCGCGACCTGCTCGCCAGCGTCACGAAATGCGGTAGCGATCCCGAGGCCGATCCCCCGGTTGCCCCCGGTGACGAGCACCGATCGGCTCACGCCTCACCACCTCCCCCGCGCCACCGGCGTGGCTCGCAGAGACGCTAGCGGTCCGGCGCGACGGTCGGGCACCATCCCCGCCGCCCGGACCCGGTCCGCGCTGCAACCGACCGCGACGTACGGTGAGAAGTAGACATCGACGACCGGTCGCGACCTGCGACCGTCGCTCGACCTGGGCAGGAGGCGACCGATGGCGCGACCGCATGGTCGCGACGAGGCATCGCACAGCCC
>JACCYY010000298.1 GCA_013696235.1 Sporichthyaceae bacterium
GCCGCCGCTGGCACGACGCCGATCGCCGTACGAGTCGGGTCCGGCCAGCGCGCGCGGTCGGACACGACGACGACCTCGACGTCCGGTCTGGCCAGCAACCGGGTCACCGGCCGGGACAGCGAGGCGGTCCCGTACGCGATCACCCGCTCGATCGCGTCGCCGAGCTCGGGCCGATCGAGGAGCAGCCGGTAGGGGCCGATCGCGTTCGGGCCGGAACGCGCGCCCGAGGACGGCTCGGCGAGGAGCGGCCAGCCGGCGGTCTCGGCGAGCCGCCGAGCCGGCCGGCCGGCGCCGTCCCCAGCGAGCACGACAGTCCGCGGACCGGGATCGAGCTCGACGACCGCGGCGTCGCTTCCCGTGGGAGCACTGGTCGCCGCCCCACGCCCGCCGGCGAGCGGCTCCGGCCAGGCCGGGTCACCCGTCTCGTCGGGCAGCTGCCCGGTCAGCGCGATGTTCAGGTGCACCGGTCCGGGATCGCGGCTGCGGTCACCCCGGGCGGTCCACACCGCTCGGCTGGCCAGGTTGCGCCAGTAGGCGACCTGCCCGAGCTCGCGGCTCGGGACTCCGACCTCGTGGAACATCCGGACCGCAGCGCCGAACAGCTTGGCTTGGTCCGTCGTCTGGTTGGCGCCCACGCCCCGAAGCTCCGGCGGGCGGTCGGCGGTGAGCAGGACGAGCGGGACGCCGGCGTGGTGCGCCTCGAGCACGGCCGGGTGCAGGTTCGCGACCGCGCTGCCCGACGTCGTGATCACGGCCACCGGCTGCCCGCTCCTCTTCGCCAGCCCGAGCGCGAGGAAGCCGGCGCTGCGCTCGTCGATGCGGACGTGGAGGCGCGCCCGCCGTTCGGCCCGGTCGTCGTGGTCGTCGTCGTGGCCCTCGTCGTCGTGGCCCTCGTCGTCGCGGTCCAGGCCGCCGTGGCTCACCTCGAACGCGGCCAGCGCGAGCGGTGCCGACCTCGAGCCGGGCGAGAGCACGAGCTCGGTGACGCCGTGTGCCACCAGCGCGTCAACGAGGACCCGAGCGAGCGCGGTCGACGGGTTCATCTGGTGGCTCCGGGGAGGTCTCGGGGGTCGGGGCGGACACTACCCCGGGGCAGGAGCGTCAGCAGTGGAGCATGGGACGCAAGACCGCGCACGGGGCCATTGGCGTCGCCGCCATGTGGACAAGCTGGGGACCACTCTGTGGAGCATTCTGTGGACAGAAAGTGTTGACAAGACGTCCGGCACGCGCCGTCAAGTCGACACGCCGAGGACACGCCGCGAAGTCCATGATCGTCAGAAGAAGTTCTGGAAAACCCTTGCGGTGCAGGGTGTTTCTCGCCTAGAAATCTCCTCACGCCCTCGGCAACGGGGACGGGATCGGCAAGCAACGTAGGCCACGCTGGCGGGGCGACCCGCCGGAGCCGCCGGTGATGCGGTGGTCGGCCCAACGAGCTAGCCGTGAGATCGAGGCCATCACACTCGGTCAACCGTTTCGCGGTTCTTCGGAGCAGCGGGACACCCGCTCGGCGTTCCTTCGGGAAACGGCGGGCGAGCCGCGGACCTTCGGGTCCGAGGGGCGAATGTCCGGTGGTCCCTCGGGATCGTCGGACGCCCGTTCCGCCGGCCCTCGGGTCGGCGGGACAACCTGCCAGCCGATCCTCCGGGGTCGACCGGGAGGGCGTCGCGGGCCTTCGGGCTCGAGGCGCAACCTGCCAGCCGATCCTTCGGGGTCGACCGGCAGGGCTCCGCGGGCCTTCGGGTCTGGGGAGCACGTGAGGCCCCTCGAACTCATACTTCGAGGGGCCTCACACCTTTCTAGCGAACGTTTCCGTCGGCTTCTCGCCGACACGCCCGGGCGATCTGATCGAGTGACGGCCGGCTCGGGTCACGCACGGATCAGGTCACGGCCGGCGGTCAGGGTCGGATGTCACCTCGGCGAGTCGACGGTCCCACCGTTGCCGGACCTCGTGGTCGGCAGCAACCCCGGCTGCGCGTGCAGCCGTCACCGCAACCCGTCGAACATCGAGCGCCCCGTCGACGGCGACCAACGGGTCGTCGACGACATCGCTCGCGAGCAGGCCCACGGTCGCCAGCCCGCAGGCGTAGGGCAGCTCGGGCAGCGCCGCCGCAAGGGCTACCCCGGCGGCGATGCCGACCGAGGTCTCCAGGGCCGACGAGACCACGACCGGTAGGCCGATCCGCTCGGCGATCTCCAGGCAGGCTCCGATGCCGCCGAGCGGCGCGACCTTGAGCACCGCGATGTCGGCGGCACCGAGGCGAGCCACCCGCAAGGGGTCCTCGGCTCTCCGGATGGACTCGTCCGCCGCGATCGCGACGCTCACCCGTCGCCGGACCGCGGCCAGGTCCTCGACCGATGGGCAGGGCTGCTCGACGTACTCGAGGCCGCCGGCCGCCCGGTCGTACCTCGGGATCAGGCGGACCGCCGTCGCGACGTCCCACCCGCCGTTGGCGTCGATCCGGATGCGCCCGGCCGGGCCGAGCGCGTCCCGGACCGCGGCCAGCCGCTCGAGGTCGGCACCAGGCACCTGCCCAGCCTCGACGACCTTGACCTTGGCGGTGGTGCACCCGGGGAACCGGGCGAGAACACCGGCCACGTCGGCGGCGGCGACGGCTGGCACGGTGGCGTTCACCGGGACCCTGGTCCGGCGGGGAGCGGGTGGCTCCTCGTCGGCGGCCTCGACCGCGGCCCGCCACCACGCCCTGGCGCGGGCCGGGTCGTAGTCCCAGAACGGGCTGAACTCCCCCCACCCGACCGCTCCTTCGACCAGCACGCCCTCCCGGACGGCGATCCCGCGAAACCGCGTACGCAGCGCGATCGCGTACACGTGCCGGACCGCCACCACGGTCGGCCAGACTAGGCGTCCGTGCCCCGACCGCTCGAACCACTCGCGCCACCGACCCGTGATGCCGAGGTCGACCACGCGCTGCGTCGCGTGGCGGCCGCGCTGGACGGCTCCGGTCCGGCCCTCGTCCCCGTTCCACCGGACCGCCGCGGGCGCGCGGTGATCGCGATGGCGCGACCGGACACTCCGCTGGAGGTCGGGCCGTCCGGCGAGGACGTCGCGATGGTCGTGCCGACCTCGGGCTCGACCGGTGACGTCAAGGGTGCGCTGCTCACGTCGTCGGCATTGCGGCACTCCGCGGCAGCCGCACTTCGCGGTCTCGGCGGCCCCGGTCAGTGGCTCCTCGCGCTACCCACGACGTCGGTGGGCGGGATCTCGGTGCTGGTCCGCTCCGTCGTCAGCGGCACCCGCCCGGAGCTGCTCGAGCCCGGCGACAGGTTCACGGTCGCCGGCTTCGTGGCGGCGACACAACGGCTGACCGGACCGCGCCGCTACGCCGCGCTGGTCCCGACGCAGGTCTGGCGGTTGACGGCCGGCCCGCCGGCAGGGCTGGCCGCGCTGGCCCGGTACGACGCGGTGCTGGTCGGTGGTGCCGCCTTCGACGACGAGCTCGCCGCGGCCGCGGCCGCCGCCGGTGCGCGGATCGTCCGGACGTACGGGATGACCGAGACTTGCGGGGGGTGCGTGTACGACGGCGCGCCGCTCGACCAGGTCGCGGTGCACGCACCGGCCGACGGCCCGATCGAGATCGGCGGACCGGTGGTGTTCGCCGGCTACCGGCTGCGGCCGGACCTGACCGCGGGCGCGCTCCGGCTCGACGGGAGCCGCCGGTGGCACATCACCGACGATGCCGGCGCGATCGGGGCGGACGGGTTGCTGCAGGTACGCGGCCGCCTCGACGACGTGATCATCACCGGTGGCAAGAAGGCCTCGGCCTGGGCAATCCGGCGAGTGCTCGCCACGAACCCGGCAGTGCGTGGGATCGAGGTGCTCGGCGTGACCGACGAGGAGTGGGGCCATCGGGTGGTCGCGTTCGTGGTACCCGCCGATCCGACCGACCCGCCGACCCTGGAGTCGATCCGCGCGTACGGACGGCCCAGCCTGTCGACCGAGGAGCTCCCCCGTCAGGTGGTCGTGCTCGACTCGATCCCGCTGCTCCCCGCCGGCAAGCCCGACCGTTCCGCGCTGCGCGCACTGGCCCAATGACCACGGCTACCTGTCGGCGAACAGCGCGGAGACGGACTCACCGTCGTGGATGCGCTGCATGGCCTCGGCCAGCGCAGGCGCGACCGACAGCACGGTGAGCTTGGGCACTCGCTTCGCCCGCGGGATCGGCACCGTGTTGGTGCAGACGATCTCGGTGACATCGGGCTGGGCCTGGAGTCGCTCGAGCGAGTCGCCGGCGAACAGGCCGTGCGTGCAGGCCACCCGGATCGATCTGGCCTCGCGCTCCCGGAGGCGGTCGAGGAGCTCGAACACCGTGCTGCCCTTGGCCACCTCGTCGTCGAGCACGAGCACGTCCTTGCCGGCCACGTCGCCGATGATCGAGGTGATGCTCACCCTGTCGTCATCGAACCGTTGCTTCGCACCGGCGGCTACCGGGAGCCCGAGCCGCCGCGCGAATGCCGAGGCGGACTTCGCGTTGCCCAGGTCAGGCGAGACCACGATGGCGTTGGACAGGTCCAGCCGCCTCTCGGCGAAGTGCACGGCGAGCTCGCGCAGCGCGTGCAGGTGGTCGACCGGCACGCTGAAGAAGCCGTGCACCTGGGGCGAGTGCAGCGTCATCACGAGCACCCGGTCAGCGCCGGCGGTCACCAGCAGATCGGCGACCAGCCGCCCGCCGATGGAGATCCGGGGGGCGTCCTTCTTGTCCGCCCGCGCGTACGCGTAGTGGGGCATGACCACCGTCGTCCTCGCCGCCGACGCACCACGAGCCGCGTCGAGCATGAGCAGCAGCTCGACCAGGTGCTCCTGGACCGGCGGTACCAGCGGCTGGATGACGAAGACGTCGCGCTCGCGGCAGTTCGCGGAGAGCTGGACCTCGAGGCAGTCGTTGGCGAATCGGACGAGCCGGGACGGCGACAGCGGAAGCCCGAGCTCGGAGCAGATCTCCTCGGCCAGCTCAGGGTGCGCGTTGCCGCTGAACACCACGATGTCGCGCACGGGCATCCTCGCTGTCGCGGTTCGGGGCTGGTCGGCGACCGAAGCCTCCCGATCGTACGGAGGCGGCGGCCCGCACCTCGCACCGCCACCGTGCTGCGGACCGGCATGATCGACGCCATGAGGACGGTCTCGGAGCTGTTCGACCCGCACGCGTGGCGCACGGTGCACGGGTTCGACCTCACCGACGTGACCTACCACCGCCACGTCGTCCAGGGCACCGATCAGGGCACCGTACGGATCGCGTTCGACCGGCCCGAGGTGCGCAACGCGTTCCGGCCGCACACCGTCGACGAGCTCGCCCGCGCACTGGACCACGCGCGGATGACGCCGGACGTCGGCTGCGTGCTGCTGACCGGGAACGGCCCGTCGCCACGTGACGGCGGGTGGGCGTTCTGCTCCGGGGGTGACCAGCGGATTCGTGGGCGTACCGGCTACCAGTACGCCGAGGGCGAGTCCGCTGACTCGGTGGACCCGACCAGGGCCGGCCGGCTGCACATCCTCGAGGTGCAGCGCCTGATCCGGTTCATGCCCAAGATCGTCGTCGCCGTCGTCCCCGGGTGGGCCGCCGGCGGCGGGCACAGCCTGCACGTCGTCGCCGACCTGACCCTCGCCAGCCGCGAGCACGCGCGCTTCAAGCAGACCGACTCGGACGTCGGCAGCTTCGACGGTGGCTTCGGGTCCGCCTACCTCGCCCGCCAGGTCGGCCAGAAGCTCGCCCGCGAGATCTTCTTCCTCGGTCGCACGTACGACGCCGAGGCCGCGCACCGCATGGGCATGGTGAACGAGGTCGTCCCGCACGCCGACCTCGAGCGGGTCGCGCTCGAGTGGGCCACGACGATCAACGGCAAGAGCCCGACGGCGCAGCGCATGCTCAAGCTGGCGTTCAACCTGGTCGACGACGGGCTCGTCGGCCAGCAGATCTTCGCCGGTGAGGCGACCCGTCTGGCGTACGCGAGCGACGAAGCAGTCGAGGGCCGCGACGCGTTCCTGGAGAAGCGCGACCCCGACTGGTCGTCGTTCCCTTGGCACTTCTGAGCCGAGGCGGCGTGAACTGGTGACCCGCTGTTCTCGCGCTGTCCATCTCAGGGTGGTTGGGTCCTGCTCAGATCCGGTGCAGTGTTCGCAGAAGGGAGCCCGATGACCACGGGACCGCGCGCGACGCAGGCTGGCCGTCGAGCGCGTGCGCGGCGCGGTGTCGTGGTCACGGCAGCCGGTCCACAGATGCACGGCGTGCTGCACGACCTGGCGCTGCCCACGTTCGAGCGCTTCGCGGACCGCTGGAACTACGACCTGCACGTCGAGCAGATCGCGGTCGACGGCGCCGGGGCGGACGACGGTGCCCAGCAGGCGAAGTGGACCAAGATTCGCCTGCTCCGGCAGGCTCTCACCCGATACCCGCTCGCGCTGTGGGTCGATGCTGACGTCCTGCTCGTGCGGTCTGACGAGGACGTCGCCGAGCACCTGCACCCGGAGCACTTCCAGGCACTGGTGATCGAGCAGGTGCCCTACGAGCACCGCGTGAACCCGAACACCGGCGTCTGGCTGATGCGGTCCGGGCCGACGGCGTTCGCGTTCCTCGACGCAGTCCAAGAGGCGGGTCCGCAGCCGGGGCCATGGGCCGACCAGGGCGCGGTCCTCGCGGCCCTGGGCTGGGACCGTGGCGACGAGCGCTATCACTGGGCCGGGCCGGGTGCCGGGAACGCGTTCCAGGCGGCGACCAGCTGGCTGCCGACGGGCTGGAACCAGCCCTACCTCGGCGGCCGCGACGACATCCACCTCTACAACGGCTGCGCGGCCTCCTACCAGGGCCGGCCGGTCGTGCCCGACCCGTGCGCGCTGCACTTCATGGGGATGACACCGAGCGCTCGCTACCGCCACATGGCCGAGGTGCTCCAAGCGGACGGGAGCTCGGCGCCCGCCCGCGCTGTGGGCTGACGCGCTCCGACGGTCAGGCTCGGCGCGGTCAGGTCAGCCGACGGCGAGGCCGAGGGCCAGCAGGGCGGCGAGGACGAGCTCGAGCCGCCCGGTGTCGCGCAGGACCGGCACCAGGGCCGGCCCACGTGCCCCGCCCAGGACCGCCCGCGCGGACGCGACGGCGAGCGGCAGTGCGCCCAGACCGAGCAGGGCCCATCGCGTCGCCACGACCGCGAGCAGAGCGACGCCGGCGAGCGCGACCACGAGCAGCGCGAGGTAGAGCTGCCGGGTCCGGAGATCGCCGAGCACGACGGCCAGGGTGCGCTTGCCGGCGGCCGCGTCGGTCGGGATGTCTCGGAGGTTGTTCACCACCAGGATCGCGCAGGCCAGCGCTCCGATCGCCACGCCACCGACCAGCGCGGCCCCGACCCACCGCTCGGTCTGCACATAGGTCGTCCCGATCACCGCGACCAGCCCGAAGAACAGGAACACGCTGGCCTCACCGAGCCCGCGATAGCCGTAGGGACTCGGCCCGCCGGTGTAGGTCCAGGCCGCGGCGATGGCCACCGCACCGACCAGCAGGAGCCACCACGACGTCGTGATCGCGAGCGCGAGACCGGCCACCCCCGCGATGCCGAACGCCAGCAGCGCCGCAGACCGCACCGCGGACGGCGCGGCCAGCCCGGACCCGACCAGGCGACGCGGTCCGACCCGGTCGTCGTCGGTGCCGCGTACGCCGTCGGAGTAGTCGTTCGCGTAGTTCACGCCGACCTGCACCGCGAGCGCGACCACGAGCGCCAGCAGAGCCGCCCCCCAGCGGAAGGACCCCGCCCAGGCCGCGACGCCGGAACCGACGAGCACCGGCGCGATCGCGGCCGGGAGCGTACGTGGACGGGCCCCCTCGACCCACTCAGCGACCGTGGTCAACGACTAGCCGGTACGGGACAGGGCGGCGGCGAGCAGGGCCGGGTCGATGTTGCCGCCGCTCACGACGGCGACCGTCCGGCGAACCGGCGAGAGCCGGCCCGACCGGAACGCCGCCACGGGCACCGCACCGCTGGGCTCGGCGACCAGGCGGGAACCGAGGGCGAGCACCTTGACCGAGTCGAGGATCTCGTCCTCCTCGACCGTGACGACGTCGTCGACGAGTTCACGGATGTGCGCCCACGGCAGCTCGCCGACCTGCGGGGTGCGGAGCCCGTCGGCGATCGTGCGGGAGACCGCGTCAGCGGCCCACATCACCCGCTCGCCGCGGCGGAAGCTCTCCGCGGTGTCCGCGGCAAGTGCCGGCTCGACGCCGATGACCTGCGTGCGCGGCGAGAGCGCCTTGATCGCGACGGCGATGCCGGAGACCAGACCACCTCCGCTGACCGGCACCAGCACCCGGTCGATCTCGTCGACGTCCTCGACGAGTTCGAGCCCGATCGTGCCTTGGCCGGCGATCACGTCGCGGTGCTCGAACGGCGGCACGACCACCCGGCCGTAGCGCTCCGCCAGCTCCTCGGCCGCACTGGTCCGGTCAGCCGCCGGGACCCGGACCACCTCAGCGCCGAGCGCGAGCGTGGCGGCCACCTTCACCTCCGCCACGCCGTGCTGGATCACGATCGCCGCGGGAACGCCGAATGCCCGCGCCGCGTAGGCGACGGCCTGGGCGTGGTTGCCGCTCGAGTAGGCGACGACGCCGCGATCGCGTACGTGACCCGGAAGCGCGGCGATCATGTTGTACGCGCCGCGGATCTTGAATGCGCCGACTGGCTGCAGGTTCTCCGCCTTGAGCAGGAGGCTCGTCCCGGGCGGCGACCAGGCCGCGGGAAGCACCGGCGTTCGGAGCGCGACCCCGGACAGCCGCACTGCCGCGGCGCGGATCTCATCCAGCGTCACCAACGTCATGCCATCTCCTCCGGGGGGTCGGCCGGGCGCACGGGCTCGGCCTCGGGCGACGCGACGGGAGCCGGGACCGGGACCGGGACCGGGACCGGGACCTGGCGATGCTCCCACTTCGTCGACAGCACGACCGTGGTCCGCGTACGTGCGACCCCGTCCACCCGCTGGAGCCGCCCGATCGTGGCCTCCAGCCCGGCCACATCGGGAACCCGAACCTTGACGATGAACGCGTTGTCGCCGGCGACGAAGAAGCAGTCCTCGACCTCGGTCACGGCCGAGAGCCGCTCGGCGACGTCGGCGAGCTCGGCGGAGTCGGTCTGGTGCACGCCGACCAGCGCGGTCACCGCCAGCCCGGCTGCGATCGGGTCGACCGCAGCGTGATAGCCGGTGATGATCCCGCGCCGCTCCAGCCGGCGGACCCGGTCCTGGACGCTCGGCGCGGACAGCCCAACCAGCCGCGCGAGCTGGGCGTAGCTCGCTCTTGCGTCGGCCCGGAGCGCCTCCACAAGCTGTCGATCGATCTGGTCCACCGCGCCTGCCGATCCGGCCCGCCATCGCGGCGTTGCCTACTGTTCGAGCCGATGTGGCCGGTCTCACCCGGAAGAAATACCACTCCGATGCTGTTCATACCTTAGAATCACAGGTGCGATGCCATCCCGGCATCGACTGAAAACTTCTTGAGAAGGAGCGCATCCCATGTACAGCCTCGAGCTCGCTCGCGCGAACGTCGACGAGCTGCTCCGAGTTGCTCGCAAGTCACGCGGCCGCGACCAGGTCCCGACGATCGACCGGTTCCGGTTCACCGCCCTGCGCCGCCTCACCCGCTAGCCGACTCACCCACCGACTCAGCTCCGGCTGACGGGCTCGTCGCCCGGCCCGTCGATCGGTCCGTCCCCCGGCCCGTCCTGCGCACGCGGGTCTCGCGCGTCACGGGCCGGACCTTCCTGGTCCGGCCCAGACGCCCCGCGAAGGTCGCTCTCGCGCTCGGTCAGCTCGCGCTCCCACGCCTCGAGCCGTCGGCGCTCGTCGTTGGTCCGGTCCAGCCCGGCCAGGAACATCGGGTCGTCGTCCGGCGCGGCCGGACGGCGCTGCACGGCCCCGCCGGTCGGGCGCGCGCCACGGCGCTCCCGGCGAGGGCGGCCGGCGACGAACCAGGCGACCGGGCCGACGAGCGGCGCGAGCAGGATGAGCAGCACCCAGACGACCTTGGGCAGGTTGCGGACCTCGTGCTTGTCGGTCCGGATGCACTCGATGATGCAGAAGATCGACGCGCTGAGCACGGCGAGCACCAAGAGCACGCGTGGCACCGGTGATTCCCTCCCGCTCGCCGACCCATGACCCGAGACCGATCAGCGTACGTTCTTCCGGCGGCTCCTGCTCAGGCGCGGGCTACAGCCCGGCGTACGAATGCAGGCCCGGGATGAAGATGTTCACCCCGATGAAGTTGAACAACATCGTCAGGTAGCCGACCAGCGCGATGCCGGCCGCCCCGCGGCCCCTCCAGCCGGCTGTCACCCGAGCGTGCAGATACGCCGCGTAGGCGACCCACGAGACGAACGCCCAGGTCTCCTTCGGGTCCCAGCCCCAGTACCGCCCCCAGGCGTACTGCGCCCAGATCGCGCCGGCCATGACGGCGAACGTCCAGATCGGGAACGCGACCGCGTGCAGCCGGAA
>JACCYY010000300.1 GCA_013696235.1 Sporichthyaceae bacterium
ACCGGAGACACGTATCCGTCCACGACGGTCGTGGTCTTCGACTGCAGCGAGCCGGGTCTGTCGAGCTGGATCGACCTGATCGCGCCGACGGTCCGTGCGGTGACGCTCAACGGCGTCGAGCTCGATCCCGCCGACGTCTTTGACGGCCACCGCATCGCGCTGGAGAGCGTGGCCGAGCGCAACGAGCTCCGCGTCGTGGCCGACTGCGCGTACATGCGCAGCGGCCAGGGCCTGCACCGCTTCGTCGACCCGGTGGACGACGAGACCTACCTCTACACGCAGTTCGAGACCGCCGACGCGCGCCGGGTCTTCCCCTGCTTCGAGCAGCCCGACCTGAAGGCGTCGTTCGCCCTCACCGTGACAGCACCGGCCGGCTGGGAGGTCGTCTCGAACTCCCCCACCCCGGAGCCAGAGGCAGTCCGCGACGGCGTCGCCAGGTGGGCGTTCACCCCCACCAAGCCGATCTCGACCTACATCGTCGCGCTCGTCGCCGGCGCGTACGAGGTGGTCCGCGACGCGTACGCGGGGCGCGGCGGGCAGGTTCCGATGGGCGTGTTCTGCCGCCGGTCGCTGGTCGAGCACCTCGATGCCGCGGAGATCATCGCGGTCACCAAGCAGGGCTTCGGCTTCTTCGAGACGCTGTTCGACTACCCGTACCCGTTCGAGAAGTACGACCAGCTCTTCGTGCCGGAGTACAACGCCGGCGCGATGGAGAACGCGGGGGCAGTCACGCTCCGCGACGAGTACGTCTTCCGCAGCCGGCAGACCGACGCGGCGTACGAGCGGCGGGCCGAGACGATCTTGCACGAGCTCGCCCACATGTGGTTCGGGGACCTCGTCACCATGCGCTGGTGGGACGACCTCTGGTTGAACGAGTCGTTCGCCACGTACGCGAGCGTGCTGTGCCAGGCCGAGGTGACGCGCTGGTCCAACGCGTGGACGACGTTCGCGAACGTCGAGAAGAGCTGGGCCTACCGCCAGGACCAGATGCCCTCGACGCACCCCATCTCCGCCGACATCCGCGACCTGGAGGACGTCGAGGTCAACTTCGACGGGATCACCTACGCCAAGGGCGCGAGCGTGCTCAAGCAGCTCGTCGCGTGGGTCGGGCAGGACCACTTCTTCGAAGGTCTGCGTCGCTACTTCAAGCGGCACGAGTGGAGCAACACGACGCTCGCGGACCTGCTGTCGTGCCTCGCCGAGACCTCCGGGCGCGATCTCGGCGACTGGTCCAAGGCCTGGCTCGAGACGGCCGGCGTGAACACGCTGCGGCCGTCGTTCGAGGTCGGCCCGGACGGGCGGTTCACGTCGTTCTCGATCGAGCAGGAGGCGGTCGAGGCCCATCCGACGCTGCGGCCCCACCGGCTCGCGGTCGGGCTCTACGACCGCACCACCGACGGGTTGGTGCGTCGTGAGCGGATCGAGCTCGACATCGCCGGGCCGTCGACAGACGTCGCGGAGCTGGTCGGGACGGCGCAGCCCGACCTCGTGCTGGTCAACGACGACGACCTCGCCTACGCCAAGATCCGCCTGGACGATCGATCGTTGGCGACCCTCGTCGAGTCGATCAGCGAGTTCACCGACTCACTCCCCCGTGCGCTGTGCTGGACCGCCGCGTTCGACATGTGCCGCGACGGTGAGCTGGCGGCCCGCGACTTCGTCGAGCTCGTGCTCGGTGGCCTGCCGACCGAGACCGATCCGACGGTGCTGCAGCTGCTGCTGAGCATCTCGCTGGACGCCGTCGACACGTACACGTCCCCGGCCGGCCGGGCCGGCGCTCACCGCCGCTGGGTGGACGGCCTCCACGACCTCGTCCAGCAAGCCCCGCCGGCCAGCGACGTGCAGCTCGCGCTGGTCCGGGCGTACGCGAGCGCAGCCCGCGAGGGTGCGCACCGCGAGCGCCTCCGCGGCTGGCTCGACGGAGTCGATCTTCCGGACGGGCTGACGGTCGACACCGACCTGCGATGGATCTTCGTGCTCCGCCTCGCGGCACTCGGTGATCTCGACGACGCGGCGATCGACGCGGAGATGTCCCGCGACGACACGATCACCGGGCACGAGAACGCCGCGCACGCGAGGGCGGCGCGACCGGACGCCACCGCGAAGGCCGACGCGTGGGACCTCGCGCTGCACCGGCCGGACACCCCGAACGGCACGCTCTACCAGGTGGTGATCGGCTTCAACCAGATCGGCCAGGACGACGTGCTCGACCCGTACCTCGACCGGTACTTCGACGAGATCGAGGGCGTCTGGGCCCGCATGGACCACTCGTCCGCGCAGGACGTCTGCTACGCGCTCTATCCCCGCCGGCGGGCGACGCAGGGGGTCCTCGACACCACGGACGCCTGGCTCGGTGCGCACCAGTCCGCAGCGCCGGCTCTGCTGCGGATCGTCGGTGAGAACCGCGACACCGTTGCCCGCGCCCTGCGCTGCCAGGCCAAGGACGCCGAGCTCGACTGATCAGGTCAGCGCGCTCGGCTTGACCCGTCGGGTCCCCGCGCATTGATCGGCACTCGTGCCACCGGTCGGCCTCAGGGTCCGACGCTGCCCGGGCTGCCGGTGCGCGTCGAGGTGTGAGAAGCGCGGCATCCGCCGGCCGCTGGGTGCGGCGCTTCTCCCACCTCGGCGACGGATGATCATTTCCTCCGGGCGAAGCGGTCGGTGGCGGTGACGACGTGGTCGCCGAGCTGGGTCGTGTGGCCAGCGGTGTCGAGGACGACCAGCTCGCTGCCGGGCCAGGCCTGCGCCAGCTCCCACGCCGTGACCAAAGGGCCGCCGAGGTCGAGCCGGCCGTGGATGAGCACGCCGGGGATGCCCGCCAGCCTGTACGCATCCCGGAGCAGCTGGTCCTCGTCGAGCCACGCGGCATGCCAGAAGTAGTGCGTCACCGTACGGGCGAAGCCCATGCGGAAGCGGGCGTCGGCGTACCGCGGATTCGGGACGCCGCCGGACTCCAGGGAGACGATCGCCTCCTCCCAGTCGCACCAGTCCCGCGCCGCCTGCTCCCGGACCTTCGCGTCCGGGTCGGCGAGCAGCCGCGCGTACGCGTCGACGAGGTCGCCGTCGCGGTCGGCCGGCGGCACGCCCTGCCGGAAGCGGGCCCACTCGGCCGGGAAGAACTTGCCGACGTCGTGGGCGAGCCACCTGACGTCGGCTGGGCGCGTCATGGTCACGGCCGCCAGGACGATCTCGGTCACCCGTTCGGGGTGCCGCTCGGCGTAGGCCAGCGCCAGCGTCGACCCCCACGAGCTGCCGAAGACGAGCCACCGGTCGACGCCCAAGTGCCCGCGCAGCAGCTCGAGGTCGCCGAGGAGGTGCTCGGTCGTGTTCACCGACAGGTCGGCGGCCGGGTCGCTCGCGTGCGGCGTGCTCCGGCCGGCGCCGCGTTGGTCGAGCAGCACGATCCGGTACGCCGCCGGGTCGAACAGCCGTCGTGAGTTCGGCGTACAGCCCGAACCGGGCCCGCCGTGCAGGACGACCGCCGGCTTGCCGTCGGGGTTGCCGCAGGTCTCCCAGTACACGAGCTGCCCGTCCCCGACATCGAGCATCCCGTGCTCGTACGGCTCGATGGGCGGGTATCGGTTCATCGTCGGCGACGTGGGCGGCAGGGACTTACGGGTTGTCGGTGTGCAGCACTGGTGGGCGGCGGCCGCTCTCGCCCAGCATCTGCAGACCGTCCACGACGCCGCCGGCGAGATCGCCGATGGAGAACTTGCTCGTCATCGCCAGGGTTGCCAGCGTCGCGCCGCGCTCGTCGACGCGCCGGCGCGCCTCGCTCCCGGTGACGATCTCCAGAGCCCTCGCGCCTGGGTCGACGAAGACCAGGACGGCGTGCTCTCTGTTCGCGAGCCCGGCGTGCAGGGAGCGCGCATGGGCGCGGACGTCGCCGCGGGCGTCGGCGAAGCACACGGTGAAGGTCAGGCCGGTCCCAGCGCCGGAGCGCTCCGCGGCCCGCTCGATCGCGGCCCGCTCGCGCTCGGTGAGTCGTTCACCAGCGGCCACTCGCGCCACCCTGATCGCTCGCGCCGGGTTCGGTCGCACGGCGCCGGGTCGCACCCGGCCCGTCCGGTGTGACGGTGTCGGCCGGTGTGCGCTGCGCACCGGCCGGGTCGACCCAGATCGGTCCGGTCTCCAGCGCGGCGCCGGTCCGGTGCCGGGGACCCTTGCCGAGCGACGGGCCGACCACGAGCAGCACGATCAGCACGAAGATCGCGGCGGGTGCCCCGACGTACAGCAGGAGCGTCTGGACGAACGAGAGTCCGGCGCCGGTGTCGTCGCCGCCGGGGCCGCCCGTGGACGCGCTGGCGGCAGGGGCCAGGAGGAGCAGACCGATCGTGACCGAGCCTGCGGCGACGACCAGGCGCGCAGCCGAACGGGCTTCACCGCTGCCAACCGTTCGGACTGCGCCCCGGACCACCTGGTGAGACATCACGGACGTCAGCGTAGCCATCGCGCCGGCCGCCTCAGCCCCGGCACCGGGTCACCAGGGGCGAGTGAGACGGGTGGGCAGGTCCTCGACCCGTACGGGATCGCCGGCGTCGTCAGCCAGCGGGATCCGCCAGTTCGGGTACTCGTGGAACGTGCCCGGCTGGTTCTGCGTCCGGACGTCGCCGACCGCGTCGACGAGCTGGATGCCGACCAGGCGCGACGGTGTCCGGGCCAGGAACCGGTGCAGCGCCTCGATCGTCGCTGCCGGGCTGGCGTCCGGGCGGAGCAGCCCGAGCTCGCGCAGCAGCTCCATCCAGTCCTCGACGCCAGCGAGCGCGTCGGCCCGCTCCTCCTCCGCCGGGCGGGTGAGCAGACCCAGCCGGTCCCGGAGCTCGACGTGCGCGCCGGTCAGGAACGCCGCCGCCGGCGGGAGGTCGTGGGACGCGACCGTCGCCAGGGCCAGCTGGCGCCACTGCTCCGGGCGTTTCGGCGCACCATGCTCGTCGCGCTCGAACCACAGCAGCGACGTGCCGAGGATGCCGCGCTCGGCGAGGTACTCCCGGACCCACGGCTCCACGGTGCCGAGGTCCTCGCCCACGACCACGACGCCCGCCCGGTGCGCCTCGAGGGCCAGGATGCCCACCAGCGACTCGTGGTCGTAGCGGACGTACGTACCGGACGCCGCAGTCCGCCCGGCCGGCACGAACCAGAGCCGGAAGAGCCCGATCACATGGTCGATCCGCAGGCCGCCGGCGTGGCGGAGGACGGTTCGGAGCATGTCGCGCCACGGTCGGTAGCCCGTTGCAGCCAGTCGGACCGGGTCCCAGGGCGGTTGCGACCAGTCCTGCCCGACCTGGTTGAACTCGTCCGGCGGGGCACCGACGCTCACGCCCGACGCCAGCACGTCCGCGAGCACCCACGCGTCCGAACCGTCCGGGTGCACCCCGACCGCGAGGTCGTGCATGATCCCGACCGGCATGCCGGCCTCCCACGCGGCTTCCGCGGCGTCGGCGAGCTGGTCGTCGATGATCCACTGCAGCCAGCGGAAGAAGTCCACCTCGGCGAGCAGCTCCGCCTTGGCTGACCGCACGGCGTCGCTGCGCAGATCCTTGAGCGCCTCGGGCCAGCCGCCGGTGACACTCCCGTGCACCGTCGCCAGCGCGCACCAGGTCGCGAAGTCCTCGAGCCCCTGGCCCTCGCGCTCGACGAACGCGGCGTACGCGGCCTCCCGGCCGACGCTGCGGGGCACCGCGTGGACGAGCCGGAGCGCGGCTGCTTTCGCCGACCACGCGGAGTCCCGATCGATCAGCTCGTCGCTGGACTCCGCTCGTCGGCGCAGCGCTGTGATCTTGCGTCGGGCCGCGGCGTCGACGTACGCGAGCTCCGGTACGGCTTCGACGCGCAGGTAGAGCGGGCTGGGGAAACGCCGGCTGATCGGCAGGTACGGCGAGTCGCTCATCGGGGTCGTTGGTTCGCCCGCGTGCAGCGGGTTGACCAGGACGAAGCCGGCGTCGAGCCCACGTCCCGTGAAGCCGGCGAAGTCAGCGAGGTCGACGAGATCACCGACACCCCACGACCGGGCTGACCGCAACGAGTAGAGCTGCAGGAGGTAGCCCCACACCTGGCGCTCGACGAGTGCGGGTGGCAGCTCGACGCGCGCTGGCGTCACGACCAACGGGGTGCGCGTCTCCCCGTCCGTGGTCGTCGCGACGAGCTCGTGGTAGCCCAGCGGCAGATCCGGCGGGACGACGATCGTCGCTTCGCCGATGAGGACCCCGTCGACCTCGCGCGGGTCCACCCAGCGGTCCTCGGCAGTCAGGGTGCGCCGACCGCCGCCGTCCTCGAGCTCGACGGCGATCTCGACCGGCTCACCAGACCGGAGGTGGACAGAGAACCGCGGCGACTCACCCGCGCGGACGACCAGACAGACTGGCAGGACGCGTCGCCAGGCGGACTGCTCACAAGCGTGCAGCGCGACCGAGACCTCGTCAGGCGTGGCGGCCGGAACGCCGAGGGAGGCGAGGACGGCGATCAGGGTGTCGCGGCTGATCACCGTGCGCCGACCGCGCCAGTCCCAGAACTCCGTGGCGACCTGGTGGTGGTTCGCCAGCTCCACGAGGCCCTCTGACGGCGGCTCCGACGATGGCTCGGGCGATGGCGCCACAACCTCGGGGCTTCGCACCGACCCACCCTACGAGTGAGGTTCGGACCGGGAAGACTAGGGCGGCCAGCGTCGACGTCATCGAAGGAGACCCACTCGTGGTGCGCATGATCACTGGTCTCGCCGCGACCAGCCCACCACCCAGTCCGTCGCCCGACCCGTCGTCCAGCCCCATCGACCCGAGCGCGGGGACGAGTCAGCCGTGCTACCAGGAGGCCGACGGGTTCTGCCGCTTCGTCTACGACCTCACCGACAACGCGCAGCTGTCCCGAGCCGTGGACTGGGTCGTGGCCAAGCCCCTGGCGATCCTCCTGATCATCGGGATCGCGTTGCTCGCCCGCTGGCTCGTCCGGCGCTCGGTCGATCGTGTGGTCCGGAGGGTCGTGGACGGACGAGGCCCGGGCACGCTCCTGCCCGAGGGCCGTACGCGCACCCTCGTCGAGTCGGCCAGCCCGGTCGCGACCATCCGGCGCAAGCAG
Source organism: Sporichthyaceae bacterium (assembly GCA_013696235.1). Lineage (GTDB taxonomy): Bacteria > Actinomycetota > Actinomycetes > JACCYY01 > JACCYY01 > JACCYY01. The sequence goes on from JACCYY010000300.1 coordinate 7,069, forward strand.
CGCAGCGAGGCGATGGGCTCGGTCCTCAAGAGCATCGCCTCGTTCGCGATCGCGGTGATCGCGATCTTGATGATCTTGAGCGAGCTCGGTCTGGACGTCGCGCCGGCGCTGGCGTCGGCCGGGATCGCCGGCATCGCCCTCGGTTTCGGCGCGCAGAACCTGGTGAAGGACTTCCTCGCCGGGATCTTCATGATCTTCGAGGACCAGTTCGGCGTCGGCGACGTGATCAACACTGGTGAGGCGACCGGCACCGTGGAGGCGGTCGGCCTCCGGGTCACCCGGCTGCGCGACGTGAACGATGTCGTCTGGTACGTCAGGAACGGCGAGATCACCAGGGTCGGGAACGAGAGCCAGGCCGCGCGCGAGCCGGCCGCCGACGCGTCTCCACCTGAGGCCTGATCTCCCCAGCTGCACCGCGAGACTTCCATGATCACCTCCAGGGAGGAGCACGAACCGTCGTGATCATAGAGATCTCGCGATCGGCTACGCCTCGACGAACTCGGCGCTGAGGGTGATCGTGGTGCCGGTCAGCGCCTGGCTCACCGGGCAGTTCACCTTGGCTCCCTCGGCCGCCTCGGCGAACTGCTCGGCGGTGATCCCGGGCACGCTGCCGCGGGTGCGCAGCGCGATGCCGGTGATGCCCTGGCCGGCCTGGAACGTGACGTCGGCCGTCGTGTCGATCATGGTGGGTGGCGTGCCAGCCTGGGCGAGGGCGTGCGACAGGGACATCGAGAAGCAGGTGGCGTGCGCGGCGGCGATCAACTCCTCCGGGCTCGTCCGGCCTTCCGGCGACTCGGTCCGCGACGCCCAGGTGACATCGAACGTCGCCAGCTTGCTGGAGGACAGCTCGACCGTGCCGGCGCCCTCCATGAGCGAGCCTTCCCAGTGCGCGGCTGCGGTCCGAACTGTTGCCATGCCGACCTCCATCGGTGCGGTACGTGCGAGGAGAGAACCTGCCGCAATCCTGCCCAGCGGCATGCGTTGACGAGCGGCCGGGCCGGACGAGCCGGTCTGGGAGGATGACTCGCCATGGACACCACGGGCCAGACGGGCACCACCGGCCGGCCGGACACCACGAGCCCCGCGCCGCGATCGCTCACGTTCTACGAGGCGGTCGGCGGTGAGCCGACGTTCCGACGGCTCGTCGCCAGGTTCTACGACGGGGTCGCGGCCGACCCAGCGCTGCGCGCGCTCTACCCGGACCAGGACCTAGCCCCGGCGGCGGAGCGACTGACCCTGTTCCTGATGCAGTACTGGGGCGGCCCGCACACGTACAACGAGACCCGCGGTCACCCACGCCTGCGCATGCGGCACGCGCCGTTCGCAGTGACGCCTGACATGCGTGATCGCTGGCTGCGCCACATGCGCGATGCAGTGGACGATCTCGGGCTGGACGACCCCTACGCGACGATGCTCTGGGACTACCTCGTCGCGGCAGCGCACTCACTCGTGAACACGCTGGAGGAGCGACCGTACGATCAGTCCCTCTGACCATGCGGTCCGCGCCGTCTTCATCCCCGCCTGGAGTGATCATGCCTACGACGATCCGACCGTCCCACTCTTCCGCGGCTGTCGCCGGTCTGGCCGCCTTGCTCGCCGTCACGCTCGCCGGGTGCGCTCCCGAGGACGACACCGGGGGAACTACGCCCGGAGTGAGCGGCTCGGCGGACCCGAGCGACGGCGGTGACTGCGGCCCGGAGAACCTGGAGACGCTCGAGGAAGGGATGCTGACGATCGCGACCGACCAGCCGGCGTACGAGCCATGGATGGTGGAGGACGACCCGACCAACGGCCAGGGCTTCGAGGCTGCGGTCGCCTACGCAGTGGCCGGGCAGCTCGGCTACGCCGACGACGCCGTCACGTGGACGCGGGTGCCGTTCAACGCCGCGATCCAGCCCGGGCCGAAGGAGTTCGACTTCGACATCAACCAGTTCACGATCAACTCCAGACGGGCCAAGGCGGTCGACTTCTCCTCGCCGTACTACACGGCGAGCCAGGCGGTCGTGACGACCGGCACCTCGCCGGCCGCCACCGCGACCAGCATCGCCGACCTGCAGGGCCTGCGGATCGGGGCACAGGTCGCCACCACCAGCCTCGACGCGGTGACCGAGGTGATCGCGCCCACGGGCGGGCCCGCGGTGTTCAACACCAACGACGACGCGAAGCTCGCGCTGGAGAACGGTCAAGTGGACGCGATCGTGGTCGACCTGCCGACCGCGTTCTTCATCACCTCGGCCGAGCTGACCGACGGCAAGATCGTCGGCCAGCTCGCGGACACCGGCAGCGGGGGCGACGAGTTCGGCCTGCTCCTGGACAAGGACAGCCCGCTCACCGAGTGCGTGAGCAGCGCCGTCGACGCGCTCACCAAGGACGGCACGCTGGCCGACCTCGAGGCCGAGTGGCTCGCCGACGTCGCCTCCGCGCCCGTCCTCGAGTGACCACCGGCCCGAGCGCGGTCGAGCTCGACCGTCGGGCCTACCGCCTGTCGCGCGCACGTCGCTCGACGCTGGGTGCGCTCGCCAGCACGCTGGTCTTCGCGCTGCTCGCGTACCTGACGATCACCAACGCACCAGGCTGGCCGCGGGTGCGCGCCACGTTCTTCGACCTCGAGATCGCGCGCGAGTCGGTGCGTCCGGTCCTCGCCGGGCTCTGGGTGAACCTCCAGGTGCTGCTCATCGGCGCGGCCCTGGTTGCTGTGCTCGGGCTCGGCATCGCGTTGCTTCGGACGCTGCGCGGCCCGATCTTCACGCCGCTACGGATCGTCTCGACGATCTACGTCGACATCTTCCGCGGGATCCCCTTGATCGTCGTGCTCTACCTCGTGGGCTTCGGCGTCCCTGCGCTGCGGCTCGAGGGCGTCCCGACGTCCGGCTTCGTGCTCGGCACGGCGGCGGTGGTGCTGACCTACTCCGCATATGTGGCAGAGGTGTTCCGGGCCGGCATCGAGTCGGTCCACCCGAGCCAGGTCGCGGCGGCGCGCTCGCTCGGGCTCAGCCACCGGCAGACGACGCGGCTGGTCGTGCTGCCGCAGGCGGTGCGAACGGTCACCCCTCCGTTGCTCAACGACTTCGTGGCGCTGCAAAAGGACGTCGGGTTGATCTCCGTGCTCACCGTCACCGATGCGGTCCGGGCGTCGCAGATCATCGTCGGGCAGACGTTCAACTTCACGCCGTACGTCCTGGCGGGCCTGCTGTTCGTCCTGCTCGCGGTCCCGTCGGCCCGCCTCGCCGACCACTTCACCGTACGGGCGTTGCGTCGCCAGCAGGGCGGCAGCCGATGACCCAGCCGGTCCCGCCGGAGCGGACCACCTCACCCGGCTCCGTCGTGCTGCGCTGCGAGAACGTGGTGAAGGTGTACGGCGACGTCCCGGTGCTGCACGGCGTGGACGTGACGGTGCGCGAGCACGAGGTGGTCGCCCTGATCGGGGCGAGCGGGTCGGGCAAGTCGACGCTGCTGCGCTGCGCCGGGCTCCTGGAGACCGTCGACGACGGTCAGATCTGGCTCGACGGCGAGGACATCACCGACCCCCGGGTCGACCCGGACCAGGTCCGGCGGCGGTTCGGCGTGGTGTTCCAGGCCTACAACCTGTTCCCGCACATGAGCGTGGTGGACAACATCACCCTGGCGCCACGCATCGTGCACGGCATCGCCCCCGCTGCTGCGCGCGACGAGGCGATGGCGCTGCTCGAGCGGATCGGTCTGACCGACAAGGCCGACAGCTATCCCGACAAGCTCTCCGGCGGTCAGCAGCAGCGGGCCGCGATCGCCCGAGCGATCGCGGTGCGACCGCGGGCCCTTCTCCTCGACGAGGTCACCAGCGCACTCGACCCAGAGCTGGTCGGCGAGGTGCTCTCGCTGGTGCGCGAGCTCGCGACACAGGGCCTGACCATCTTGATGGCGACGCACGAGATGGGCTTCGCCAAGCAGGTCGCGGACACCGTCTGCTTCCTGGACCAGGGCGTGATCCTGGAGTCCGGACCACCGAGCCAGGTCCTCGGTGCGCCCGTCGAGGCGCGGACCCGACAGTTCCTGACCCGCATCGTCGACGCCGGCCGGCTCTGAGCCCGCCCCGCGCTGACGGGCTTGCGAAGTCGTAACGATCCCGGCCGGCGGGCCGGGCGCAACGAGTCGGGGCGGAAGGATTGGGCGCCAGCTGCCGTGCGACGGGTCGAGGGGGTGAGTCGATGGGTCTCGGAGGTCGGCTCACGCTCGCCCGCCTGGCCTCCCAGCGCATCGTCCTCGCCGCGGCTGCCGTCACCATCGTCCTTGCGACGACGCTGCTCACGGCGCTGTGGATCTACGTCGACGCATCCGCGACAGTCGGCCTGCGCGCGGCGATCGTCGCCGCCCCCGAGAGCGCCACCGGGATCGGGCTCCGGACCATCACCGGCGACGCGGCCGCGGTCCCGGCCATGGACGACCAGGTGCACGAGCTGCTCGACACGGCGTTCCGTGGGTCCGGGTACGAGGTCGCGCAGCGCCTGCAGACCGACGTCACGTACACGCTCCCGCGCCGTACGGACCAGGGGGCCGCCGACGAGCTGACGATCTTCGGCTGGTACGCCGACGTGGCCGGTCACGCGGATCTGGTCTCTGGCACGTGGGCGCAGCGAACCGACGAACGAGGGACGAGCGAGTCGGGGAGCGCGCCGGACAACCAGGCGCAGTCGACCGCGGGTGCACCCGTCGAGGTAGCCCTGCCCGCGACGACCGCGGAGATCCTCGAGGTGGCGGTCGGTGACCTCTTCACAGTGGTCCAACGCCTCGACGAGGTGCCCGTCGAGGTCAGGGTCGTCGGCACCTACGAGCCGGTCGACCCGGACGGCTGGTACTGGCGCAACGATGCCCTCGACACCACCGGGCTCAACCCCGGGGCAACGTTCTCGGTGCGTGGTCCGCTGCTCGTCGCGGATGCGTCGACGCTGGCGTCGTCGGTCTCAGCCGACGGGGTGGCGATCGAGTGGCACGTCGGCCCGCGCTGGGACCGGCTGACCCCGGACGCGCTCGACCCGACCCGCGCAGCCGTCGCCGCGCTCGTCCGCGAACCACCGTCCGGCCTCGACGCACCGTTCACCGCACCCGTGCAGGTCGAGACCGAGCTCGACGAGATCCTCCCGACCGCGCAGCGCGCGCTGATCTCCAACCGCTCGATGATGATCATTCCGGTCCTGCAGCTGGCACTCCTGGCCGGGTACACGCTCCTGCTGGCCGCCCGGCTCCTGTCCGAGGACCGCCGTACCGAGACCTCGCTCCTGCGTGCCCGCGGGTCCTCCAGCCGTCAGCTTGCTGCGTTGTCCCTGCGCGAGACGGCCATGCTGGTGGCGCCGGCGGTGCTCCTGGCGCCGGTCGCGGCGGTGGTGCTGCTTCGAGCTGTCGACGGCCGGGGACCGTTCGGCGAGCTGGGCGGAGCCGTGGGTACACCTCGCGCGTCGTGGTGGCTCGTCGCGGCGGCGGCGGCGCTGCTCTGCGGTGCGGCGCTCATGGTGCCCACGCTTCGCCGGACCACCACGTACATGGCGAGCCGGACCGAGCGGGGACGGCAGAGCCGGCGCGGGACGATCCAGCGTGGCGGTGCGGACCTGCTGCTGCTCGGTGGCGCGGCGCTGGCGTACTGGCAGCTGCGGCACTACGAGTCGCCCGTGCTGGACGGGGGCTCGGTCCCGCGCGTGGACCCGTTGCTCGTGCTGGGGCCGTGCCTGGCGCTCTTCGCCGCGGCGATGGTGGCCCTGCGCCTCCTCCCCCACGTGGCCGACCTGGCCCAACGGGTGGCCTCCCGACGCGCCTCGCTCGGTGGCGCGCTCGGCGCGTGGCAGGTGTCGCGGCGCCCCTCGCGGTACACCGGGCCGGCGCTGCTGCTCGTCCTTGCGCTCGCGATCGGTGCCATGTCGACCGCGTACGGAGCATCCTGGCGCCGCTCGCAGGGAGACCAGGCGGCGTTCACGGCCGGCGCCGAGCTCCGGGTGACCGGTGCCACGAACGTCGGCTCCGTGCCTGCGCTCGGGCAGGGTGCGGCGCTGGCCGCACTGCCCGCCGCGGACGTGGTGGCGCCGGTGTGGCGACGATCGACGACTGTCGCTGACACCCAGGTGACCCTGCTCGCCATCGACGCCACCCGAGCCGCAGATGTGGTGCTGCTCCGCGACGATCTTGCCGAGGACGGCGTCGGTTCGTTGATGGCGCCCCTGGTCGAGGCACGGAGGTCGCTGTCCGGTGTTGCCATCCCGGGTGAACCACGCTCGCTCTCCGTCACGATGACCGGCGCGCGGGTGGCCACGGTTCCGTACGACGAACCGCTGCCACCGGAGGCCGGATCGGTGGTCCTCAGCCTCGGTGACGCCACCGGCAGCGTGTTCACCACC
>JACCYY010000301.1 GCA_013696235.1 Sporichthyaceae bacterium
CAGGCTTCGGCGGACCAGCGCGTACCCGAGGCCACCGAGCACGAGGAGCACGCCGCTGCCCACGAGCAGCTCCAGCGCGACCAGCCGACGGGTGGTCTCCTCGACGTCCTCGAGCGAGAGGCCGACCACCAGGGTGAGGCCGGCCGGCGCGCCCGGCCCGGCCGGTCCACCTTCGATCGGCTGGGCGACGACTCGCCAGTCTCCGGACGTGCCCTCGCTCGGGACGGTGAACGGGCCGTCGAGCCCCTCGACGGCGTTCGCGTCGAGCAGCGGCAGCTCAGGATCTCCAAGGAGGACGGTGTCCAGGCGGGTCGACTGCTGCACGACGCCGTCGCCGTCGAGCACGGCGAGGTAGAGCGGTTCCGGCTGGATCAGGGGGTCGCGGTCGTCGAACAACCGTACGAGCTGGGGGAGCACGTTCTGGTACGTGCCGTTGACCCGCTGGTCGACCTGGTCGAGGAGGTACCCGCTGAGTGCGGTGGTGGCGGCGATGCCTGCAACGGACAGCCCGAACAAGCTGAGGAGGAGCAGGGCGAGCACGAGCTGGACCCGCAACGGCAACCGTCCCAGTCGGCGGCCCGGCCGTCGGTCCAGTCGCGGGCCGGAGCTCATGGCGTCCGGATCACGTAGCCCACGCCGCGCACGGTGTGGAGGAGGCGGGGCTCGACGACATCCACCTTCCGGCGCAGGTACGAGATGTAGGACTCGACGATCGCGGAGTCGCCGCCGAAGTCGTAGTTCCACACATGGTCGAGGATCTGCGCCTTGGACAGGACGCGCCCTGCGTTCGCCAGCAAGTAGCGGAGCAGCTTGAACTCCGTCGGCGAGAGGTGCACCGGCGTACCGGCCCGCCACACCTCATGGCTCTCGTCGTCGAGCTCGAGGTCGGCGACGCGGAGCCGGGGTGACCTGGACTGGGCGCCCTCGCGCGAGCGCCGGAGCACAGCCCGGATCCGGGCGATCAGCTCCTCGAGGCTGAACGGCTTGGTCACGTAGTCGTCGCCGCCGAGTGTGAGGCCGGTGACCTTGTCCTCGGTCCCGTCGCGTGCGGTGAGGAAGAGGACGGGCATCGCGCGGCCGGCCGACCGCAGCCTTCGGACCACCTCGAAGCCGTCCATCCCAGGCATCATCACGTCGAGCACCAGAAGGTCCGGCCGGTGCCGGTCGACCGCGCGTACGGCCTCCTCCCCGGACTCCGCCGCCACCACGTCGAACCCCGCGAACCGCAGGCTGGCCGCGAGCAGCTCGCGGATGTTCGGCTCGTCGTCGACGACGACCAGCCGCGCCTCCGGCTCGGCCTTGCTGGGTTCGCTCACATCGCCCCCTCCCGCGGGTGTCCCGACAGCCGATCCACATGACGCAGGATCGCCGACCAGCCGAGTCGGCTGGCTGAGATCCACCTGGGAGTTTGCTGGGAGTCCGGCAGCGATCCAGCCGGCCCGGCCGACCGCGGGAAGCGCAAGGGGACCGAACCACAGTGCCAGTGCGTACGAAGGTGCGCTGGGCGGCTCGGTTACGCCGACACGGTTGCAGACCTGCTGCCGCGTGCGCTGGTGGACGTCATCCCCAACGGCCCGAGCCTGGACCCCGTGGCTGCGCGCGCGGTAGCCAACCTGCCCGCTGGCGAACGAGCCGCTGGGCTCGCGCTTCGCTTCGAGAAGGAAAGGGTCAGAGCTTGTAGAGCTTGCTGAACGGCGCGGTCACCCGCACCCGGCGAGTCCCACACTGCACCAGCACGGCGATGTCGCCCTCGACGTCGATCACGCGGCCCAACCCGTACTGGTCATGGCTCACCCGGTCCTGCGGGGCGAACACTTCGACCGGTTCGACCGGCCGCGGGACGTTGAAGGGGCTGGAGGGCAGCTGTCGGCGTGTCGGCGCTGAAGGATGCATCCCTTGCAGTATGAACCCTGCGAGCCGTTCCGACCAGGCCAACCGGCGTTCTTCCGAACGAGTCGCGTGCGCCGGTCAACGAGGCTCGGCGACTGTCCTGGGGACGACCGTGAGCTGGACGGCGGCCCGTTCGCCGAGCAGCGGTCGGACCACCTCGGGCAGCGGGATGGACCCGCGCCAGAAGTCGGGGACGTCCGGGGCGCTGTCGATCAGCTGGTCCTCCGGGCGGGGTGCCCAGGTCCGGATCGCGCGCGGGATGGTGCTGTTCCAGGTCGCCCAGGCGTCGGGGAGCTCGCCCGCCACCGTTGCCGGAACGATGTCCACGACGAGGATGTCCTGCCAGTCCTCGGTCTGCTCGAGGTGGTCGCGGAACGAGAACAACCCATCGCGCTTGCGGAGCGAGAGCAGGCGGAGTCGCAGGGCGTGCCGCAGGGTCTCCAACGGTTGACCGGTCTCGGGGTCCTCGGGCCGGAGGATGGAGCTCGAGAGGAACGTCGTCAGCAGCGGCAACGGGGTGTCGGTGCTGTCCTCCACGACCCGCCGCTCGATCTGGATCGGGCAGTGGTGGCTGGTCGACTGCTCGTGGACCAGCACGGGCAGGCCCCGGATCGCCATCGCCGTCTCGAGCTGCCAGACCAGGTCGTCGTCCTCGTCCCCGACGACATCCAGCCCGGTCAGCTCGACCCGTACGAGCAGATCGCCGAACAGGAAACGGCGGAGGTTCTGGTAGCCCTCTTCAGAGTTCACGATGCCGCGCCGCCCGCTGTGGCAACGGTGCACGAGCGCACGGTGGGCGCCCTCGACGTACGCGTTGTCGATCTGCACGAGGCCGTCGCTGCGGGCGCCGACGACCCGCGAGGACAGCCCATGCGCGACGGGGTAGTCCTCGGCGTTCGTCCCCACCAGGCAGAACAGGCGGTCGACCGGGAACCCGTCCGCCGGCATGACCGTGGAGTCGAAGTCAGTCCGCGCCGGCGCGCCCTCGAGGTGTGCCGTCAAGTACTCGTACATGCGATCGGGCCCGAAGATGTCGGCGCCCTGGACCCGGGTGGCGTCGCGCATCCGCTCGAGCGCCCCGCCGCCGAAGGCGAACTTGATGCCACCATGCGGAGTGGCGTAGGTGAAGATCCGTTCCACGTACTTCGTCCCGGCGTCGAGCCGGCCTCCTGCGATCGGGTCGTCGGGGATCACGCGCTGCACGAGGGAGCGGCAGATCAGCCCGCCCATCGAGTGGGCGACCAGGAAGACCCGCGGTGCGCCGGTCTTGGTGAGCACGAGCTTGACGAGCTCGAACAGGTCGGCCGCGGCCCGCTCGATCGAGAAGTCCTCCGGGTGCCTGGCGAGGGTTGTCGCCGACACGTCGTAGAAGCGGTGTACCCAGATCGTCGCCGAGTCGACCCCGCCGTCGGTCTGGGCCGCGAGGTAGGCGCGCTGATCACCCTGGACGCGCAGCCCGTACCGCTCGTCGCTCATCAGCCGCAGCATCGGGCTCTCGAACTGGTGGAACCGCGGCTCGCCGGTCTCGTCGACGCGGACGTCGACCGAGCCCTGGCCGAAGCCGTAGAAGGGGTCGTCGACGATCTCGTCCACCGC
>JACCYY010000315.1 GCA_013696235.1 Sporichthyaceae bacterium
CGTCCTGCTCGGCGAACCACTCCTGGCACGGCATCGACACGACCCGGGCCCGGATGCCCTCGGAGCCGAGCTGGTCGCGCGCGGCGACTGCGAGCTGGACCTCGGAACCGGTGCCGATGAGGATCACGTCGGGCTCCCCGCCGCCCTCGGCGTCGACGAGGACGTACCCGCCTCGCGCCGCTTGGTCGGCGGTGGCGTAGCCGTCCGAGCCGCGCGGGAACGTCGGCACGTTCTGCCGGGTCAGGCAGAGCCCCGCGGGCCGGTCATGGTGCTCGAGGATCGTGCGCCACGCCACTGCAGTCTCGTTCGCGTCCGCCGGACGTACGACGTCGAGGCCGGGGATGGCGCGCAGCGACGCGAGGTGCTCGATCGGCTGGTGGGTCGGGCCGTCCTCGCCGAGACCGATCGAGTCGTGCGTCCACACGTAGGTGACCGGGAGCTGCATGATCGCGGCCAGCCGCACGGCCGGACGCATGTAGTCGCTGAACACCAGGAACGTGCCGCCGTACGGGCGGGTGCCGCCGTGCGCAGCGATGCCGTTGAGGATCGAGCCCATCGCATGCTCGCGGATCCCGAAGTGCATCACCCGGCCGTACCAGTCGCCAGGCCACTCGGCGGTGGCGGCCTTCGGCGGAAGGAAGCTCGGTTCGCCCTCCGGCGTCGTGTTGTTCGAGTCGGCAAGATCAGCGCTGCCCCCCCAGAGCTCGGGCAGCACCCCCGCGATCGCGTCGATCACTGCACCGGAGGCCTTGCGGGTCGCCATGTCCTTGCCCGGCTCGAACGTGGGCAGGGCGTCGGCCCAGCCGTCGGGGAGCCGGTGCTCGTCCATCCGGTCGAGCAGCGCGGCGCCCTCGGGGTTGGCCTCCCGCCAGGACGCGAACCCGGCCTCCCACTCCTTTCGCGCCGCCGCACCGCGCTCGCGCAGTCCGCGCACGTGGTCGAGCACCTCGTCGGCGACCTGGAACGTCTGGTCGGGGTCGAAGCCGAGGACCCGCTTCGTCGCCGCGACCTCCTCGGCACCGAGCGCCGTGCCGTGCGCCTTGCCGGTGTTCTGGGCGTTCGGCGCGGGCCAGGCGATGATCGTCCGGAGCGAGATGAACGACGGACGTTCGGTCTCCGCCCGCGCTTCAGCCAGCGCGGCGTGCAGCTCGTCGACATCCTCCCCGTACCGGGTCCCGCCGTTGGTCCAGTCGACGCGCTGGACGTGCCAGCCGTACGCCTCGTACCTCGCGGCCACGTCCTCGGACAGCGCGACCTCGGTGTCGCCCTCGATCGAGATCTGGTTCTGGTCGTAGACCACGACCAGGTTCCCGAGCTCCTGACGACCCGCGATCGAGCTGGCCTCGCCGGTCACGCCCTCCTGCATGTCGCCGTCGGAGGCGAGCACCCAGATCGTGTGGTCGAACGGGGACTCGCCGGTCGGTGCGTCCGGGTCGAGCAGACCTCGCTCGCGCCGTGCCGCCATCGCCATGCCGACGCCCATCGCCAGGCCCTGGCCGAGCGGGCCGGTGGTTGCCTCGACGCCCTCGGTATGGCGGTACTCCGGGTGCCCGGGCGTCTTGCTGCCCCACGTCCGCAGGGATCTGAGGTCGTCGAGCTCGAGCAGCCCGGCGAAGTAGAGCTGGATGTACTGGGTGAGGCTCGAGTGCCCGCAGGACAGCAGGAAGCGGTCCCGGCCCAGCCAGTGCGGGTCGGCCGGGTCGTAGCGCATGAGGCGCTGGTAGAGGAGGTACGCAGCCGGCGCGAGGCTCATCGCCGTGCCCGGATGACCGTTGCCGACCCTCTCCACGGCGTCCATCGCGAGAACGCGAACGGTGTCCACCGCACGCCGGTCGAGCTCGGTCCACTGGAGCGTGTCCGTCATGGCGGGGAGCTGTCCTTCCTGGCGTGAACCGGGCCGTCTGAGCCTACCCGCCGGAGCCTGGGCGACCGCCGCTACAGTGACCCGGTCGTCGCTTGTCCGTCCCCGTCCGCCAGCCGAAGGGCCGAGGTCACCGCGTGAGCGTTGTCGAGTCGGCACCGGCGACCGGCGCACTCCCGGCTGCATCCGGAGGCGCGCGCGCGGCGACGGCCAAGGTCGGGGCGTACGTCGCACTGACCAAGCCGCGGATCATCGAGCTGCTCCTCGTCACCACCGTGCCGGTCATGTTTTTGGCGTCCGGCGGGCGGCCAGCGCTCTGGCCGGTGGTCGCGACCCTCGTGGGAGGCACGCTCGCAGCGGCCAGCGCGAACGCGCTGAACTGCTACATCGACCGGGACATCGACGAGCTGATGCGCCGGACCCGGCGCCGGCCGCTGGCCGCACACACGGTCTCGCCCCGGGGAGCCGTGGTCTTCGGCGTCGCGCTCGGCGTCGCGGCGACGGTCTGGCTCGCGCTGCTGGTCAACCCGATCTCGGCCGGGCTCGCGCTGGCCGCCAACCTCTTCTACGTCTTCGTCTACTCGATGGTGCTCAAGCGCCGGACGGCGCAGAACGTGGTGTGGGGCGGGCTGGCCGGCTGCTTCCCGACCCTGATCGGCTGGACCGCCGTCACCGGTGAGCTCGCCTGGCCGCCAGTGGTGCTGTTCCTGGTGGTGTTCCTGTGGACACCACCGCACACCTGGGCGCTGGCCATGCGCTACCGCGAGGACTACGCCGTCGCGAACGTGCCGATGCTGCCAGTCGTCGCGTCCGAGCGGGTCGTCGTGCTCCAGATCACCCGCTACTGCTGGGCGACCGTCGTGGCGTCGCTGCTGCTCTGGCCGGTGGCCGGGACCGGCCTGGTCTACCCGATCACTGCAGTCGTCGTCGGAGTCGCGCTGCTCGCCGGGGCGCACCGCATGGTCGCCGCGGTGCAGCGAGGGGTCAGCGGGGTCGCGCTCGCTCCCATGCAGCTCTTCCACCTGTCGAACGTCTACCTCGCGATCCTGTTCGCTGCAGTCGCCATCGATCCGCTCCTGACCTGAGGTGTCAGCACGCGCCGGCCGGCTCTGGCCCGCGGTCCTCTGTGCGCTCGGCGGGATCACGCTGGCGGTCGGGCTCGCGCTGGCCTACCTCACGCGCGAGGACCCGTCGCCGGCGGTTGCCCTCGGTACAGTCCTTCTCGGCAGCCTGCTGGTCCTCGCTGGATCCGTCTGGGCCGTACGGCGCGAGCGGGCTGACGACGACCTCGTCCGACCCGACGGGTCCGGGCGGCTCCCGCCACCGGCGTGGTGGTACCCCGTCGGGGCGGCCGGGTCGGTCGATCTTGCGGCCGGCCCGGCGGTCAGCGGGTGGATCGGGCTCGGTGGCGCGGTCCTGGTCGCGGCAGCGGCGGTCGGAGCCGGTCGGGCGCTCGTCGCCCCCGCGACCGGGCCG
>JACCYY010000317.1 GCA_013696235.1 Sporichthyaceae bacterium
GGCCCGGACCGCAGAGGCCCACGGCTTCACCGAGATCAGCCACACGCTCGAGGTGTTCGGCACCTGCGAAGCCTGCACGTCCTGACCCGAGCGATCGACGCTCCAAGGTGAGAGAAGTCTCATCCAGCCGCCATGGAGCACTCATCGTCGATCGAGACGATCCGAGGGTTCTTCCAGCCTGATGGAGAGGGTCCCGTGCGCCGCGCTCACATCGCCACCGGCACGGCGTGAGGGGGCCGCGGTGAACGTCCTCCTGGTCGAGGACGAACCCCGAATCGCCTCGTTCGTCAGCAAGGGTCTACGGGCACGGGGTCACACGGTGCACTGGGCGAGCGCCGGAAGACCCGCCCTGCAGGCCCTCGAGGGACCCGGATGGGACCTCGTCCTCCTCGACCTCGGCCTCCCCGACATCGATGGCCTCGACGTGCTTAAGGCATCCGCGACCGGCACACCACGATCCCCGTCGTCGTCGTCGTCACCGCGCGGAGGATTGGGAATTAGCGAGGTGATCTCGAGCCTGCCGACGGTCAGTCCGAGCTCGGCTCGGCCCGGCCGTAGCGGCGGTCGCGCTGGGCGTACGTCTGGACAGCGGCCCACAGGTGCCGACGGTCGAAGTCCGGCCAGAGCGTGTCGAGAAACACCAGTTCGGCGTAGGCGGACTGCCAGAGCAGGAAGTTCGACGTGCGCTGCTCCCCTGAGCTGCGCAGGAACAGGTCGACGTCGGGCATGTCGGGCTCGTCGAGATAGCGGGCGAGCACCCGCTCGGTCACCCGTTCCGGGGTGATCCGCCCGGCCGCGACGTCGACCGCCAGCGCCCGGGCGGCATCGGCCAGCTCGGCCCGTCCGCCGTAGTTCACGCACATCGTGAGCGTAAGCACGTCGTTGTCCTTGGTGAGCTCCTCCGCGACCTCGAGCTCGCGCACCACGCTGCGCCACAACCGGGGGCGTCGACCGGCCCAGCGCACCCGGACACCCCAGGCGTCCATCTCGTCCCGCCGACGGCGGATCACGTCGCGGTTGAAGCCCATGAGCCACCGCACCTCGTCCGGGGAGCGGTTCCAGTTCTCGGTCGAGAACGCGTACGCCGAGACCCACTGCACGCCGACCTCGATCGCGCCGGCGACCACGTCGAGGAGTGCCGCCTCGCCCCGCTCGTGGCCGGCCGTCCGGGGCAGCCCGCGATCCTTGGCCCACCTGCCGTTGCCGTCCATGACGATGGCGATGTGGCGCGGTACGCGCTCCCGCGGGATCGCCGGCGGTCGAGCCCCGCTCGGGTGCTCGAACGGTGGAACCGGGACACGCGCCGGCCGGTCCCGGGCCCCCCGGTCCCGGGCGGCCCGCCGTCCACTTGCCGCCATCACCCCAACGCCACGCGCACCGGGCGTCCCGGCGGGAACGGCACCGGCTGCGTCGGTGTGCGGTCGACGTGCGGCAGCGAGCGGAGACCGCGCTCGAGGTGCCACTGGAGGTGTGCGGCGACGATGCCGCTCGCCTCCGTACGCTGTCGTTGCTCGCTCGCGTCCGCGTACGGCCAGTCGCCGGTGAGCAACGCCGCGAGCAGCCCGACGGTGTCCGCAGCCGGCGTGACCGCACCCGGCGGCCGGCAGCCTCCGCAGACCATGCCTCCGCTCGCCACGGCGAAGAAGCGGTGCGGACCTGGGAGGTCGCAACGGACACACGCGTCGAACGACGGCGCGTACCCCGCGACGGCGAGGGAGCGCAGCAGGAAAGCGTCGAGCACCAGGGTCGGGTCGTGCGCCTTGGTGGCGAGCGCGCGAAGACCGCCGACGAGCAGGAGGTATTGCTGGACGGCGGGCTCGCGCTCCTCCGCGGTGAACCGCTCCGCGGTCTCGAGCATCGCCGTGCCGGCCGTGTAGCGCTGGTAGTCGGTCGCGAGGGGCCGGGCGAACGCGTCCAGCGTCTCGACCTGGGTCACGATGTCGAGCGACTTCCCGACGTAGAGCTGCACGTCGATGCGCATGAACGGCTCCAGCCGGGCCCCGAACCGCGACGACGTCCGCCGGACGCCTTTGCCGACTGCCCGGACCCGGCCATGCTCTCGGGTGAGCAGCGTGATGATGCGGTCGGCCTCACCCAGCTTGTGGGTGCGCAGGACCACACCCTCGTCGCGGTAGAGCGGCACGAGGACCAGTCTCCCCCAGCCGGCCAACGAAACCTGCGCGGCGCAGCGAC
>JACCYY010000328.1 GCA_013696235.1 Sporichthyaceae bacterium
ACGACCCCGACCACTGCAGAACCGAAGGATGGACAGCCCTCACGTGGCCGAGCAGCTCATCATCCGCGGTGCGCGCGAGCACAACCTCAAGGACGTGTCGCTCGACCTTCCGCGCGACGCCCTGATCGTCTTCACCGGCCTGTCCGGATCGGGCAAGTCCAGCCTCGCGTTCGACACGATCTTCGCCGAGGGTCAGCGCCGCTACGTCGAGAGCCTGTCGGCGTACGCCCGCCAGTTCCTCGGGCAGATGGACAAGCCCGACGTCGACTTCATCGAGGGGCTGTCACCGGCGGTCTCGATCGACCAGAAGTCGACCTCCCGCAACCCGCGATCCACGGTCGGCACGATCACCGAGGTCTACGACTACCTCCGGCTGCTCTACGCGCGCGCCGGACGGCCGCACTGCCCGGTCTGCGGCGCACGCTTGTCCCGCCAGACCCCGCAGGAGATCGTCGACCGAGTGCTCGCGATGCCTGAGGGCACCCGCTTCCAGGTGCTCGCGCCGATCATCCGCAGCCGCAAGGGGGAGTACGGCGAGCTGTTCCTCGACCTGCAGACCAAGGGCTACAGCCGGGCCCGGGTCGACGGCGATGTCATCTCCCTGCTCGAGCCGCCCACGCTCAAGAAGCAGGAGAAGCACACGATCGACGTGGTGGTCGACCGACTGGCGGTCAAGGCCACCGCGAAGCGACGGCTCACCGACTCCGTCGAAACCGCGCTCGGCCTGGCCGGCGGGCTGGTGGTGCTCGAGCTCGTCGACCTCCCGGCGGACGACGCCGGGCGCGAGCGGCGCTACTCCGAGCACCTCGCCTGCCCGAACGACCACCCGCTCACCATCGACGAGCTCGAGCCTCGGGCGTTCTCGTTCAACTCCCCGTACGGCGCCTGCCCCACCTGCGCGGGGCTCGGGACGCGCATGGAGGTCGACCCGGAGCTGCTGGTCCCCGACCCGGACGCGACCCTCGCCGATGGTGCGCTGTCGCCCTGGTCCGGGGCGCACTCGGCTGACTACTTCGGCCGGCTCGTCGAGGCGCTCTCCCAGCAGCTCGGCTTCCGGACCGACGTCCCCTGGCGCCGGCTCCCGGCCAAGGTCCGCACCGCGCTGCTCGAGGGTCACCCCGATCAGGTGCACGTCCGCTACCGCAACCGGTACGGCCGCGAGCGCTCGTACTACACGACGTACGAGGGGGTCATCCCGTACGTCCAGCGGCGCCACGCCGAGGCCGAGACCGACACCAGCCGGGAGCGGTTCGAGGGCTTCATGCGTGAAGTGCCCTGCCCGGCCTGCCAGGGCACGCGGCTCAAACCCGAGGTTCTCGCAGTGACGATGGGCGGGCGCTCGATCGCCGCCGTGGCGGCGATGCCGATCGGTGCCTGCGCAGCCTTCCTGCGCGAGCTCGACCTGTCCGCCCGCGAGGCGCAGATCGCCGAGCGCGTGCTCAAGGAGATCAACGCCCGCCTCGGCTTCCTCCTCGACGTGGGGCTGGACTACCTGACGCTCGACCGGGCCGCGGCCACGCTGGCCGGTGGCGAGGCCCAGCGCATCCGGCTGGCGACCCAGATCGGCTCGGGTCTCGTCGGCGTCCTGTACGTCCTCGACGAGCCCTCGATCGGGCTGCACCAGCGGGACAACCACCGGCTGATCGAGACGCTGCTGCGCCTGCGCGACATCGGCAACACGCTGATCGTGGTGGAGCACGACGAGGACACGATCCGCGTCGCGGACTACGTCGTGGACATCGGACCGGGCGCCGGCGAGCACGGCGGTCAGATCGTGGTCGCCGGTTCGGTGGACGACCTGCTGGCCAGCGAGCACTCCATCACCGGGGACTACCTGTCCGGACGCCGCCGGATCGAGACGCCGGCCATCCGCCGGCCACGGACGACCGGACGCGAGCTCGTCGTGAAGGGAGCTCGCGAGCACAACCTGCAGGACGTCACCGTCGGCTTCCCGCTCGGGTGCTTCGTGGCGGTCACCGGCGTCTCCGGGTCGGGCAAGTCGACGCTGGTGAACGACATCCTCTACACCGCGCTGGCCCGCGAGCTCCACCGTGCGCGTACGGTCCCCGGTCGGCACAAGACGATCACCGGGATCAAGCACGTCGACAAGGTGGTGCACGTCGACCAGAGCGCGATCGGCCGCACGCCGCGGTCGAACCCGGCGACCTACACGGGCGTCTTCGACCACGTCCGCCGGCTGTTCGCCGAGACCACCGAGGCCAAGGTCCGCGGCTACCTGCCCGGCCGGTTCTCGTTCAACGTCAAGGGCGGGCGCTGCGAGGCGTGTCGCGGCGACGGCACCATCAAGATCGAGATGAACTTCCTCCCGGACGTCTACGTCCCGTGCGAGGTCTGCCACGGCGCCCGCTACAACCGCGAGACGCTCGAGGTGCACTTCAAGGGCAAGACGATCTCCGAGGTCCTGGACATGCCGATCGAGGAGGCGACTGAGTTCTTCGCCGCGATCCCGGCGATCGCGCGTCACCTCCGTACGCTCGACGAGGTGGGCCTGGGCTACGTACGCCTCGGGCAGCCGGCGCCCACGCTGTCCGGCGGCGAGGCACAGCGGGTCAAGCTGGCGTCGGAGCTGCAGCGGCGGTCGACCGGACGCACGGTGTACGTGCTGGACGAGCCGACCACCGGGCTGCACTTCGAGGACATCCGCAAGCTGCTCGGTGTGCTCAGCCGGCTGGTCGAAGGCGGCAACACGGTGATCGTGATCGAGCACAACCTCGATGTGATCAAGACGGCCGACTGGGTCGTCGACATGGGACCGGAAGGTGGCACCGGCGGCGGCACCGTGGTCGCCACCGGCACGCCGGAGCAGATCGCCGAGCACCCCGCCAGCTATACCGGCGACTACCTCCGCCCCGTGCTCGGCGTCGGTCGTCGCCGGATCACGGCCTGATCGGGTCGACGAGGACGGCGATGATCAGGTGCGAGAGCTCAGCCGGCCCGTCAGGGGGAGCGGCTCGGGCCCGGTCGCGGCCTGCCAGTGCCCGATCAGGTCCTGGTACAGCGGCGAGCGGGCGAACAGCTCGGCGTGCGTGCCGACCTCCACCGACGCACCGTCCATGACCAGGATTCGCTTGGCGCGCAGCGCCGAGCTCATCCGGTGCGCGATCACGACGAGCGTGCCCGGGCGGACGCCGAACGCGGCCTCGGCCAGCGCCTCGGCAGCCGGGTCCAGGTGGCACGTCGCCTCGTCGAGGATCACCAGGGACGCCGGCGAGACGTACGCCCGTACCAGCGTGATGAGCTGGCGCTCGCCCGCCGAGAGCGACGAGGGATCGACAGATGCGTCGTACCCGCCGATCCGGTCCACCAGCCGACGGGCGCCCAAGCGGTCGACGGCGGCGTCGAGCGACGGCAGGGAGACGTCCTCGCAGAGGTACGCGAGGTTCTCACGCAGCGTGCCGGCGAAGACGTATGCCTCTTGCGGGATCAGCACGCGGTGGCGGGCGAGGACGAAGGCGGATACTCCATCGAGCCCAACCCCGCCCAGGCTCACGGTTCCGGCCTGCGGCACGAGCAGGCCGGTCATCAGCCCGGCGAGCGTCGACTTTCCCACCCCACTCGGACCGACGATCGCGAGATGGTCGCCGGACGGCACGGTGAGATCCAGGTCGTGGACGACCGGTGCCGCCCATTCGCTGTACGCGAACGTCACGTCGTGCACCTGCAGGTCCGGGTCGCGGAGGCCCGAGTCCAGACCGGCGGCGTCGCTCGCGCCGAGGTCAGCCGCGGTCTCCATCGCGCTGACGACTCGACGCAACGTCACCATGAGCCAGAGGCCCGGGCCGCTGAGTCCCTGCACGAGGGTCTGCAAGGCCGGCTGAAGTCCCTGCAGGAGATAGGTCACGGTGCCGACGATCACCCCCGTCGTTGCCCCGCGGCCGAGCAGCCACGAGCCGGCGGCAAGCACCAGGAGCAGCGGGAGCCAGGTTCCGATCGAGACGGCGACGGATCCAACCGCGGTCAACCGCCCCAGGGCCTTGGTCGCCGCCGCCTGGGCGTCGATGTGGCGCCCCACGTCCTCGGCCACCCGGTCCTCCCCGCCGCAGGCCACGACATCTCGGAGCCCGGCGCCGACACCGGAGGCAGCTTCGGCGAAGCGCTCGTCGGCCATGATGAAAGCCCGCTGCTGGTCGGCCATCCGGCGGAGCGCCGCGGTGAACATCGCGACCGCGACCAGGAACGGTGGTGCAACGAAGAGCAGAACGATGGGTTCGAGCGTCAGCAGACCGATCAGCGCGGCGACCGTGACGACCACGAACTGCTGGACGACCATGAGAACGGCGGCATAGGCCTCCCGCACGATCTCCACCTGCTGGGTCAGCCGGGCCG
>JACCYY010000345.1 GCA_013696235.1 Sporichthyaceae bacterium
TGATCAGGTACAGCGCGAGGAACGTCCCCACGATTGCCACCCCGGCGATCAGGACCGGCAGAAACGCAGCGACCACGCTTCCGAACACCAGCACCAGCAGCACCAAGCTGATCGGGATCGCGATCGATTCCGCCCGGGCCAGATCCTCCCCGATCGTCTCGCCGAACGCCTGCCCGGTAGCCAACGGCCCACCGAAGCTCACCTCGAGCCCGTCGTTCTCGCCCTCGTACGCCGTGATGACCGGCTCCGCGAGCGCCTCGACCTCCTCCTCGTCCCCAGCCACCTCGACGATGAGCAGTCCCGAGGTCCCGTCCGTGCTGGCCAGGCCAGGACTGCCGGTCGACCAGTACGACGTCACCTCGGCCACCCCCGGCTCCGCGGCGATCCGCTCACCCAGCGAGACCGCGGCCTCCGTGGCCGCGACGTCGTCCACATCGACGTCCCCAACCGGGTCCACCAGCACCACCAGATCCGCGCCACCAGCACCGAAGCGTTCGGCCAGCACCTCCGCCGCCCGGACCGACTCCGACGACGGGTCCTCAAACCCACCGGACTTCAACCGGTCGAACACCGAGAGCCCGGCGTAGAGCGACGCCGCGATGAACAGCAGCGTGGTGACCAGTACCAGCCAACGACGACGGAACACGAAACGCCCGAGCACTGCGAACGCCCCACGCGCCGGCGGTCCGCCGACGGTGGTTCCTCGCCTGGGCGTCTCGGGCTGCGCTGGTCGCGATCCCGACGTTGCCGCTCGGGAGGGCGGGGGGACGGTGGGCATGACGGCTCCCTAGTTATTGACTGATCACTAACTAGGACCGTATCTATCGAGTGATAACATGTCAACGGCTCGATGGTGATCAGATGGAGGCGGTCAGGTGACGAGTGCGAGCGCCACCCCAGCGGGCCCGCGACGGCGGCTGACCGCAGCCGTACGCCACGAGCAGGTGGTGGGTGCAGCCGTCCTCGCCTTCGCCGAGTCGGGGTACGCGGGAACGACCACCGACGACGTGGCCCGACGGGTCGGGGTGTCCCAGCCGTATGTGATCCAGCTGTTCGGGACCAAGCAGGCCCTGTTCCTCGCCGCTGTGGACCGCGCGTGCGACCGCATCGAGACGGCCTTCCGCGATGCCGCCGCCGTCCAGCCGGACCTCGCCTCCCTCGGTCGCGCGTTCCAGGCACTGCTTGGCCAGCGTGAGCTCCTGCTCGTGCTGCTGCACGGGTTCGCCGCGAGCGGCGACCCGGCGATCGGGCCGGTGATGCGCAGGCGGTACGGCGACATCTATCGACTCGTCCGGGACCTCACCGGCGCCGACGTCGACCAGACCTTCACCTTCATGGCGACCGGCAAGCTGCTCACCGTGATGTCAGCCATGGACGTCATCGCACCGGACGGCCGGGGACGGGAGCCGTGGGCGGATGAGCTGATGTCGAGCCTGAGTCGGTTCCGCGCCGGGAACGACTAGAGCCCTCCCCGCCGCTCGACCTCGCGCCGCGCGGATCATCGAACTGAGGATGGCTCCCGCGTCGTGAGCGCCAGCCCGTCCTTGCGGTCCGCCAGGTCGACCACGACGGTGTCGCCGTCGAGAACCTGACCGGCGAGCAGCGCCCGGGCGAGCTGGTCGCCGATCGCGGTCTGCACCAGTCGGCGCAGCGGCCGCGCCCCGTACGTCGGGTCGAACCCGGTGGCGGCCAGCCACTCCCGAGCCGCCGGGGTCACCTCGAGGCTGAGCCGCCGGTCGGTGAGGCGGCGGGCGAGGAGGGCGACCTGGAGATCCACGATCTGGCTCAGCTCGGCCCGGGTCAGCGCCTCGAACACGATCACGTCGTCGAGCCGGTTGACGAACTCGGGCTTGAACGTCGACCGCACGACGGCGAGCACGGCCTCCTCCTGAGCCTCCCGGGACAGCAGCGGGTCGACCAGGAACTGCGAGCCGAGGTTCGAGGTCAGGATGAGGATCGTGTTCCGGAAGTCCACGGTGCGACCGTGCCCGTCGGTGAGCCGGCCGTCGTCGAGCACCTGCAGCAGCACGTCGAACACCTCCGGGTGCGCCTTCTCCACCTCGTCGAGCAGGACGACGGTGTACGGACGTCGCCGTACGGCCTCGGTCAGCTGCCCGCCCGCCTCGTACCCGACGTAGCCGGGCGGTGCACCGACCAGGCGGGACACGGTGTGCTTCTCGCCGTACTCAGTCATGTCGATGCGGACGAACGCGCGATCGTCGTCGAAGAGAAGATGGGCGAGCGCCTTGGCCAGCTCGGTCTTGCCGACCCCGGTCGGGCCGAGGAAGAGGAACGAGCCGGTAGGCCGGTCCGGGTCGGCGATCCCGGCTCGCGAACGTCGTACGGCGTCGGACACCGCCTCCACGGCGCGGCGTTGGCCGATCAGCCGGCGGCCGAGCTCCGCCTCCATCCGAAGCAGCTTTCCGGTCTCGCCCTCGAGCAACCGGCCGGCCGGGATGCCGGTCCACGCGGACACCACGTCGGCGACATCGTCCGGGCCGACCTCCTCCTTCACCATCGGTGCCGCGGCGCCGGTCCCAAGTCCAGCCGCGGACGCCTCGCTCGCGACCGCGAGCTCGCGCTCGCGCATCGGGATCTCGGAGTACATCAGCCGTGAGGCGGCCTCGAAGTCCCCGTCGCGCTGGGCCCGCTCGGCCTGACCACGCAGGTCGTCGAGCCGCTTCTTCAGCTCACCCACCTTGTTCAGCTCGGACTTCTCGCTCTCCCAGCGTGCGTTCAGCGCGTCGAGCTGCTCCTGCTTGTCCGCGAGCTCGCGCCGCAGCTTCTCCAGCCGGGCTCGGCTGGAAGGGTCGCCCTCCTTCGCGAGTGCCATCTCCTCCATCCGCAGCCGGTCGACGGCTCGCTGGAGCTGGTCGATCTCGACCGGCCGGGAGTCGATCTCCATCCGCAGCCGAGACCCGGCCTCGTCGACGAGGTCGATCGCCTTGTCGGGCAGGAACCTCGCGGTGATGTACCGGTCGGACAAGGTCGCCGCCGCGACGAGGGCGGCGTCGGAGATCTGCACCTGGTGGTGCGCCTCGTACCGGCCCTTGAGCCCGCGGAGGATCCCGATCGTGTCCTCGACGGACGGCTCGCCGACGATCACCTGCTGGAACCGCCGTTCCAGCGCCGGGTCCTTCTCGATGTGCTCCCGGAACTCGTCAAGGGTCGTCGCACCGACCATCCGGAGATCGCCGCGCGCCAGCATCGGCTTGAGCATGTTGCCGGCGTCCATGGCGCTGTCACCGGTGGCACCGGCACCGACGACAGTGTGCAGCTCGTCGATGAACGTGACGATCTGCCCTTCGCTTGCCTTGATCTCACCGAGCACGGCCTTGAGCCGCTCTTCGAACTCACCGCGATACTTCGCGCCGGCGACCATCGAGGCGAGGTCGAGGGACACCAGCCGCTTGCCGCGCAGCGACTCCGGCACGTCACCGGCGACCATCCTCTGCGCCAGACCCTCGACGACGGCGGTCTTCCCGACGCCGGGTTCACCGATCAGGACGGGGTTGTTCTTGGTCCGTCGCGAGAGCACCTGCACGACCCGCCGGATCTCGCTGTCCCGGCCGATCACCGGGTCCAGCCTGCCCTCCCGAGCCAGTGCCGTCAGATCGACGCCGTACTTCTCCAGCGCCTGGTAGGTCCCCTCCGGATCCGGCGACGTGACCCGGGCCGAGCCGCGGACGGTTGTGAACGCCTCGCGCAGGGCCTCTGGTCCGGCACCGTGCTGCCCGAGCAGCTCGGACAC
>JACCYY010000215.1 GCA_013696235.1 Sporichthyaceae bacterium
CTGACGGCAGCCCGTCGCTGTTGCCGACGCTGCGGTAGTGGAATCGGACCGTCGCGAATCCTCGTTGGGCAAGCCGTCGCGCGACCAACACCTCCCGGCGGTAGTTGATCTGGAAGTCCTCGAAGAGCGACCCACAGATCACCACGCCGCCGACGACTGCTCGCGAGGTCGGACGGTGGAGGAAGGCAAGGATCTGCTGTCCCGGCAGCCCCAGGAACTTGGTCTCCTCGGTCACGCCGGTCTCCGTATCCGTCCAGCACGACTGCTCCACCGGGGAGAGGTGGTGGCCTGCGGTTGTCGACGACGTGCTCACCGTGAGCCAGGGGCCTTTCTCGGGAGCAGACCGTCGACGTCGATCTCCAGCCTGGTCTGGGTTCTGAGCATGACGCTCTTGTCGTAGCGGACGCCGTCGAGTCGCGCTCTGGGATTGACCAGGCGCGCCGCCAGCGCCGCCAGCGCGATCTTGGCCTCGAGCCGACCCAGCGAGGCACCGAGGCAGAAGTGAGCACCACCCCCGAACGCCAGATGCGTGCGGTTGTTCGGGCGGTCGACTGCCAACCGGTCCGGATCGGCAAACTGTTCGGGATCGCGATTGGCCGCGCCGAGGAGCAGCAGCAGAGCGGTACCGGCTTGGACGTCCACGCCGCCGACGGTCAGGTCTCGCGCGGCGACCCGTAGCGTCGCTTGGACCGGAGAGTCGTAGCGCAGGATCTCCTCGACGAACGCGTCGGCGGCAGACTCGTCAGCGGCGACCGGCCCCCGCAGCTTGGGGTGCTGAGCCAAGGCGATGGCACCGTGCCCGATCAGGCTCACCGTCGTCTCGTGCCCAGTGATCAGCAGACCGATCGCGGTGGCGGTGACCTCTCGCTCGGTCAGCCGGTCACCTGCGTCGTCCGTGCTGATCAGTCGGGTCAGCAGGTCGTCGCCCGGACTCCTGCGCCGCTGCGCCGCGAGCTCGTTGATGTACAGCCGGGACTGGCGCAGGCTCGAGCGGTAGCGGACCTGGTCCTCCCGCGGTCGGCGCCCAGCCAACAGATCGACGCCGAACGTGATCGGTCGGGACCAGCCCATGACTGCGTGCCGGTCCGCGACGGGGATGTCCAGCAGCTCACAGATGGCGAACAGCGGCAGCGGATACGCCAGCGACTCGATCACGTCGATGGTCTGCTGGCCGGCGGTGCGATCGAGCAGCAGATGGACCTGGTCCTCGAGCCACGGCCGCAGCAGCTCCACCGAGCGGGCCGAGAAGGCCTTGTTCACGAGCCTGCGGATGCGCGTGTGCTCCGGCGGATCGAGGACGTTGAGGAACGACGAGGAGAGTCCGCGAAACGCCGCTGAGTCCTTCCGGCGCAGCGTGACGTCGGGATGGCGCATCATCTCGGCGCAATCTGCAAACCGCGTGAGGATGACCACATCACCACCGGCGACCTCGACCGGCGGGCCGAACAGCCGCGAGTAGGCGGGGTAGGGGTCGGCAGGGTCGAGGTCGGTCAGCGCCGGGACCTGTTCGAAGAGCGCGCCGCTGGCAAGGGCCGCGGTGCGTGTGCCAGGGGTGACCGTCATCACCGTCACCCACCCTTCGACAGCGCGGCCTGAAGGACTGCCACCGAGCGATGGGCCCAAGCGCGCGATGATCACCACGCGCCGGCAACGCTACACGAGTCGATCCGCCCGGATACTGTGCGTTCATCATGGTCGTGCCGAGCTCCAGGTCTCCCCGGAGGTCGCGCGTCGCTCTCGCCGCGCTGCTGCTGCTGCAGCTGCATCTCGTCACTCTCCTCGCCGCTCCGGCATCGGTGTCGGCCGCCACCAGTGCGGACCCCAGTGCCAGCTCCAGCGGGACTCCTCCGGCCAGCGGGACGCCCCATCCCGGCCCGGAGGTGTCGGTCGCCAGAGACGTTCCCTACGGGTCAGCAACCGACGTCGAGCTCGTGCTCGACGTCTTCACCGCACGCGATGCCGTGGCCGCTCCAGTCGTCATGCTGATCCACGGGGGTGGCTGGACCGTGGGAGACAAGGAGATGTTCGAGCCGGAGTCACGGGCCCTGGCTCGGGCGGGCTTCGTGGTCTTCGACATCAACTACACCCTCGACCCTGCCGGGGGACCTGCGTACCCGCGCCAGGTGAACGACGTCCACACTGCGCTGGCCTGGGTCCAGGAGCACGCCGCGGAGTACGGCGGCGACTCGACGCGGATCGGCGTGCTCGGTGGATCAGCCGGCGGTTATCTCGCGGCCATGCTCGGCACGCAGGCGAACACCGCGTCTGCCTCGCCGGTCAGCGCCGTGGCGTCGCTCTCCGGTCCGATGGACATCACCGCGCTCGTGGCCGGGCTCCGCACCGCCACCGTCAACCCTGACGGCACCTGCGCGCCAGTGAGCTGTGACGTCCTGGCCAACGGGCGGGCCAGGCTCGAGACCTTGCTCGGGTGTGACCCGCTGGAGTGCCCTCCCGAGCTGCTGGCAGAGGCGTCGCCGACGACGTACGTCTCGGAGTACAGCCCGCCCTTCTTCCTGGCCAACAGCACCGAGGAGAATGTGCCGACCGAGCAGGCGACCGCCATGGCGGACCTGCTGCGCGCGATGGGCGTGCCGACGCAGCTGGAGCTGGTGGCGGGCGACCGGCACAGCGTGGCCTACCTCCCTCGCGTCCTCTTGCCCCTCCGGAACTTCCTCGAGACTCACGTCACGGTTCAGAGGTCGCCCACTCCAACGACTTCGGCCACGTCGACCGAAGAGCCAACGGTGCGCGAGCCGGCGAGGGCGCCGAAGTTCCCCCTGCGAGCCTTCCTCTTCGCGGCTGTGGTTCTCGCGCTGCTGGGCGCCCTGTTCATGATCTTGCGTGGTCGCCGGACCACGAGCAGGGATTGAGAGGATCTGTGCGGGTCGTCTTCGCCTGCCTCCCCGCCTACGGGCACCTCCAACCGATGGTCGCGCTGGCCACCGCGTGCAGCGCGGCGGGGCACGAGGTTCTGGTCGCGACCGGCCCCGACCTGGTCCCTCGGGCCCGGGCGCTCGGCCTCGACGCGGCCGCTGTGGGTCCGACCCGCGCACAGGGCGAGGACCTCGCGCGACGGGGGCCGGCTGCCACAGCCGGCGAGCCGGCCCTGCGAAGGGTCTGGGACCAGTACACGTTCGTCCATCGGTTCACCACCGACGGCGCGCGACTTCGAGCGGCAGACCTCGTGCCGTTGGTCATCGACTGGCATCCCGACCTGGTCGTGCACGACGTCACCGACTTCGCGGCACCATTTGCCGCCGCCGTCCTCGGGGTGCCAAGCGCGCTGCACAGCTGGGGACCGCCCCTGCCGGCTCGGCTGATGGCGCGCGCCGGGGTCAAGGCGGCGCCGCTGTGGACTGGCGCCGGCCTCGACCCGCCCACCGCCGGCGGGATGCATCGTGGCGTCTACCTCGATCTGTGCCCCCCGGCCCTGAGACCTGACGACGCCGGCGACATTCCACGGGTGCAGCCGTTGCGACCGATGCCGCCGGTCGAGGACCGGCTCGCACTGCCGGCGGAGATCGACCGCCTCCCGTACGAGAGAACGGTCCATCTCACGCTCGGGACCGTCTCCAACCGCTCGCTGGGGACGTTTCGCGATGTGCTTGACGCGACGAGGGACCTGCGCGTGAACGTCGTGGTCACCGTCGGACCCGACCAGGACCCCGCGGTCCTCGGGGAGCTGGCTCCCCAGGTGTACGCGGCGGCCTACCTCCCGATCGATCTCACGCTCGCGCGGTGCGACGCCGTCATCGCCCACGGGGGATCCGGGACCATGCTCGCCGCGTTGCGACACGGACTTCCGCAGCTGATCATCCCCTACGACGGGGACAATGTCCGGAACGCGCGCCTCTGCGAGGTTTCCGGAGCGGCGCTTCAGCTGCCGCCTCGCGATCTCGAGCCCGACGCCGTGCGCACCGCTGTCAGTCAGCTGCTCGACGATCCGTCGCTGCGCACCTCGGCGCAACGGGTCAGGGACCAGATACGTGCGATGCCGCCTCCGCACGAGGTCGTGCCCGTCCTCGAGCGGCTGGCGGCCGGCGAAGCCATGCCTGGAGCATGAGGACGTCCCAGAGCTCGTGGCTCGCGTCCACCCGGCCCCGGACGTGCGCCGCCCACATCCGTCGGACCGGATCCGGCGTCAGCAGCCCGTCCGAGGCGAGCGCCGACGGGCTCAGCAAATCCTCCGCCCACCCCCGCAGCGGGCCACGCAGCCAGTCTCCCAGGGGTACGCCGAAGCCCATCTTCGGCCGGTCGATGAGCTCGGCCGGGAGGTGCTCGGCCAGCAGCCGACGCAACGGCCACTTGGTGTGGCCGGCACGGAGCTTCTCGTCGAGGGGAAGGCGCCACGCAGCCTCGACCACGCGATGGTCGAGGAAGGGGACGCGTGCCTCGAGGCCGACGGACATGCTGGCCCGGTCGACCTTGGTCAAGATGTCGTCGGGCAGATAGGTCACGAGGTCGAGCAGCATCAGGCGCTCGGTCGCCGTGGCCAGGGCGGGCCATCGCCCGGGGTCAGATACCAGGGTGGCGGGCTCGCTCGCCCCGACCAGGGACCCCGGATCCGGCCAGTGGGACGTCAGCCGCCGGTACATGTCCTCCGGGGAAGCAGACGGCAGGATCCGCGCGAGCTTGGTGACCTTGGCCGCAGGGGTGCGCAGGCGCCACCGCGACGGCAGGACACGCGACCCGAGCCGCGCCGCGTGGTCGACCGCGTTCGGTGACGGGGCGTCGAGCGCGGCCGCCGCAGCCCGCCGCAGTGCCAGCGGCGTCCGGCTCAGCCGCGGCCAGAGCCGTTCGACCCACGCATGGCGGTTGTAACCGGCGAACAGCTCGTCCCCGCCGTCACCGGTCAGCGCAACCGTGATGTCTCGCCGGGCCAGCCGGCTCACGAGCAAGGTGGGCAGCTGGGAGGAGTCACCGAACGGTTCGTCGTACACGTGCGGCAGGTCCGGGATCGCGGCCATCGCCTCCGCGGGCTCGAGCCGGAGGTACGTGTGGTCGGTTCCCAGGTGCTGAGCGACAGCCGCCGCTTGCGCGGACTCGTCGTACGCCGGGTCGGTGAACCCGATCGTGAACGTGCGGACCGGGACGTCAGCCACCCGCGTCATGAGCGCGGTGACGAGCGCCGAGTCGACTCCGCCGGAGAGGAAGACCCCGACCGGGACATCAGCCACCATGCGCAAGCCGACCGCGTCGAGCAACAGATCACGCAGGCCCTCGAACCGCTCGTCGGCAGACTGCCCGTCGCCGGCACCGGCACCGCGCTCGGCCACCTCGCGGGCCGACCAGTACGTCTCGCGCCGGACCGCGCGCCGGGGCAGGTCCTCGAGACGCAGCGACACGGCCTCGCCGGGCATGACCTTGTGGACGTCCTGGTAGATCGAGAACGGCGCCGGGATGCAGTTGTGACGGAAGTACAGCGCCAGCGCGCCCAGGTCGATGCGTGGCTCGAACCTCGGGTGCGCGAGCAGGGCTGAAAGCTCCGAGCCGAAGACGAACCCGGTGGCAGACCAGCCGTAGTACAAGGGCTTCTCCCCGAGCCGGTCGCGGACGAGATGCAGCACGTGCTCCCGGCGGTCCCATGCCGCGAGGGCGAACATGCCGTTGCACTCCTGGATCGTGGCGTCGAGTCCCCATACGTCGAACCCGCCGAGCAGGACCTCCGTGTCGGAGCCGCCACGGAAGTCGTACCCGGTCGCGGCGAGGCGCGTCCGCAGCGCCCGGAAGTTGAACATCTCGCCGTTGTAGGTGACCACCCACCGGCCGCTCGCTGATGTCATCGGCTGGTGACCCGCCGGCGAGAGGTCGAGGATCGACAGCCGCCGGTGCCCGAGGGCTACGCCACGCTCGGCATCGGCCCACACCCCGCGGTCGTCCGGGCCACGGTGTGCAACGGCGTCCGCCATCTCGAGCCCGATGCCGGCCAGCTCCTCACGGCCGATCGATCCGGCCGGCTCGACGAGCCCCGCGATGCCGCACATCTACAGCGGCTGGACCGTGCGGATGAAGGTCACCTGTTCCCCTCCGACCCGCTCGCTCATGACAGGTGGACGAATGAGTCGAGGGTACAGCGGGTTCGCCGTCGGGTCGGCGCTCCGTCGTGGACCGGCCGCCGACGGAGGACGCTGGTAGCGTCGCGACGATGTACGTGAGCCGAGGCGAGGCTCGGCGCCGGGGCGCGGACTGGGCGCCGTCGGCGGCTGCCGCCGTCCTCGTGGTCGTGATCTGGACGCAGATCCGCTCGGGCGACATCCCGGCCGTCGATCGATGGGTTCGTTCCGAGGTCGCCGACGTGCAGAACCCCGCTCTCCTGGCCGCGTCGGAGGCGGCGAAGTACGTCGGTACGTGGACCTGGGTCGCTCCGCTCGTCCTGGCCGTCGCCGGGTTCGTCGCCATGGTCCGGGCGACCTGGCGCCCGGTGGTGGAGGCGGGCCTGTCCGTCATGGGTGTAGCCGCGGCGACCTTGGTGCTGAAGGCGGTGGTCGCGCGAGCCGGCCCGCACGGCGTCGGCCCGCCCGCCGTCGACGGATCCTGGCCGTCTGGGCATGCACTGACGGTGGTTGTCGCGACGCTGGTGATCGTCGGTCTCCTCGGCGGTCCGGGCGGCGGAAGTCGGCTGGTGATCGGACTCGCAGCGCTTCCCACGCTGCTCGTCGGCTTCGCGTTGGTGTACGGCGGGCACCACTGGCTGACCGACGTCGTCGTCGCTGTTCCGCTCGGCTACCTCATCGTCCGGGTGGCATCGCTGGCGGCCAGCATTTTCGTCCACGATGACGCTGGAGGGCCGAACCACCTGCTCATGCGTCACGAAGCCGTCGCGCCGTGAGCACCGCGAGCAGCCAGGCGAGGTCAGGTCGGACTGGACCCCGGCGCGACGGTACGGGTGAGGAATCACCGTGGTGGGTCGACGGCCCCGTCGACGACGAGCCGCGACCGCTTGTGTCCGCGCGAGTTGTCGTCGGCGTCATCGTCGTCACGGTTGTCCTGCTGACCGGATACCTCGTCCTGGGACGGGCGCTCGGCCGGGATCCGGCCGGACCGACGCTGGACTACGTGCCCCCGTCGCTCGGGGCAATGCCGACCTCGTCGCCGCCGGTCGAGGCCTCCAACACGCCAGGCGCGACAGCCTCGGTGCCACCAGCGCCACCGACACCGGCGGCGCCTACGACGCCGGCACCGTCAGGCGCAACCGACGCAGCGCTCGCTTCTTGGTTGAGCTCGGCCGGCCGGCCGCTCTCCGCCGAGCTCGATGCTCTCGTCGTGCGCGCCCAGGCCGAGATCGACGAACGTGACCTGATCGGGCTCGGCGAGGAATGTGCGGCGCTGGGCGCACTCGCCGGTGACAT
>JACCYY010000377.1 GCA_013696235.1 Sporichthyaceae bacterium
GCGCGCCGGCATCCGCGTGCACCCAGTTCCGAACTCGTCCGGGCGTCGCCCCCGCGCCCGAACGATCGCCCGAGCTTGTACCGCCGGAAAATCCACGGCGGCACGAGCGATCAGATCTCCTTGACGACGAGGTCTGATCAAGCAGGAGAGCCAACCAGAGAGGACGACGACCATGCCGAAGACCACCCCGTGCCTGTGGTTCGACACGCAAGGCGAGGACGCGGCGAAGTTCTACACCAGCGTGTTCCCGAACTCACGCGTCACCGACGTGACCCGCTACGGCGAAGCCGGGCCACGCCCAGCGGGCATGGCGTTGACCGTGGAGTTCGAGCTGGACGGCCAGGCCTACACCGCGCTGAACGGCGGTCCCGAGTTCACGTTCAGCGAGGCGATCTCGTTTCAGATCGACTGCAAGGACCAGGACGAGGTCGACCACTACTGGACCAAGCTCTCCGAGGGTGGTGAGGAGGGTCCCTGCGGCTGGCTGAAGGACAAGTTCGGCCTGTCGTGGCAGGTCGTCCCGCGGGCGCTGCCCGAGCTGCTCGGCGACCCGGACCAGGAGAAGGCGCAGCGGGTGATGGCGGCGATGATGGGGATGAAGAAGATCGACGTCGCCGGCTTGCAGCGCGCGTACGACGGAGCTGGCTGACGCTCCCAGCGTCTTGAGGCGCTCGGCTGGTCGGGGCGATCAGCCGAGCGCGAACAGCGGTGACCGCGAAGGCAATCGCGGTTGATGATCAGCTCATGCGAATTCTGGTGCTCGGTGGGACGGTCTTCCTCGGACGGGCGGTTGCCCGGCAGGCGCTCGCGGCCGGTCACGACGTCACGTGCGCGGCCCGTGGCTCGTCCGGCGAGCCGATCGACGGCGTGCGCTTCGTCAAGGTCGACCGCGACGACCCCGACGGCCTGAGCGGGATCGACGGGGAGTACGACGCGATGGTCGATGTCGCCCGTCGTCCGAGCCACGTCAGGCCCGCGGTCGGCGCACTGGCCGGTCGCGCCGGCCACGTCACGTTCGTGTCCACCGGCTCGGTCTACAGCGACATCTCGACGCCCGGCCAGCGCGTCGAGACCGCGCCGATCATGGAGCCGGCCCCGCCGGACTTCGACGACCCCGCGCAGGATCCCGATGCGTACGGCCGGTGCAAGGTGACCTGCGAGCAGCTCGTCACGGACGCGTTCGGCGAGGACCACGTCTTCCTCTGCCGGCCCGGGCTGATCGTCGGTCCCGAGGACCCGACCGGTCGCTTCGACTACTGGGTCAGGCGCGCGGCGCGTGGCGGCGAAATCCTGGTCCCCGGCACCCCGGACGATCTGGTGCAGCTCGTCGACGTGCGCGACGTCGCTGGCTGGATCATCGCCGCGGCTGAGGCTCGCCTGACCGGTACGTACGACGCCGTGTCGCCGCCGATCACCAGGCAGGAGTTCATGGACGCCCTCGTCGAGGACGGGAGCACGACCACGTACGTGCCCCAGGAGCTCCTCCTCGAGCACGAGATCGAGCCGTGGTCGGGCCCGCGGTCGCTGCCGCTGTGGCTGCCCCTGCCGGAGTACGCGGGGTTCATGAGCCGCGACGTCACGCCGTCGCTCGAGGTCGGTCTCCAGCCACGCCCGCTCGCCGACACCGCTCGGGACACCGCCGCGGCACTGCGCGACGACACGCCGAGCCTCGGCCTCACCGAGGCCGAGGAGACCGAGATCCTCGACGCCTGGCACGCCCGGTCGCCAAAGACCTGATCCTCAGCCTGGCGGTAGTCGCGGTCACTGGCGGAGGCGCCGGGTGGCGAGGGCTACGACCAGACCGCCGACCACCAGGGCGGCCAGGCCGAGGTGTGCATACGAGGACGGGCCTCTCCTCAGCGCAGCCGGTCGACCCGTCGTCGCGCGGTCAGCGCGGAAATCGTGCCACCCCGACTGGCCGGCGTCCCGCGATTTCCCAGGGTCGAGCGATCACGTCGCGGAGGCGGCCGATCGCCGCGGGACGAGGAGGGCGAGACCGGTGGCGATGAAGCCGAGGTCGGCGCCGTACACGACGACCCGCTCGACCAGACCGATGCCGAGACCGAGGTCGGCACCGGTGGCCACGAGCGCCGACCCGACCAGGCCGACCGCACCGACGACGGCGAGCGCCGTCCCGTACGGGCGGGCCCCAGGCCGCGTGTGGCGCCGCAGCCGCCAGCCGAGCAGCACGTGCCCGAGGTTGGCACCGCCGAAGAACATGCCTGCGCCCAGCCCATGCAGCGGCCCGATGGTGTCCTCGGGGAACAGGCCAACCAGCACCGAGCCAACCCCGCCCGCGGCGTAGAGAGCCAGCGCCGGCCGGGTGATCAAGTCGGGTGCCACGGTCCGGACCAGCACCGCACCCACCCCCGCCGCCACACCGACGAGCG
>JACCYY010000013.1 GCA_013696235.1 Sporichthyaceae bacterium
CGGCGATGTTCAGCAGGTTCACCGTTCCCGGCAGCACGAGCCCGACCACGACACCGAGGCTCAGGATGATCATCCAGGCGGTCTTCGTGAGCTTGCCGGCTGCCTCGAACGCCTGAGGCGGACGCCGTATGGCATCCACGAGGGCAAACAGTCGGGTGCCGAGGCTGGCCAGGAACAGCAGGGAGTTGAGCAAGGTCATGCCTTCGGTGATCCCCATCGGGCGAGCATAGGTCGCTCCGACTGACCGTCGCCCCCTCCCGGCCCTCGCCGACCCGCCCGCGCGCGTCGTCGACCGGATACCGCTATCGCGTCGGGCGGCGCGACCAGCGGTGGACGGCGAGTTCCGCGACGCGATCAGCCCGGCGTAGGACACCTTCGTATCGTCGAGTGCGTGTCACTTCACGGTGAAGGTGACCTCGGTGAGGGTCTGGTTGCCGCTGGCCTCGATGGCCAGCACCTCTGCCTTGTACTCGGTCCCGCCCTGGAGGAACTCTTTCGGGACCCGGAACTTGCGCGCCGAAGGCACGAGATCGGCCTGGAGCGAACGGGTGCCGTCCTCCCGAACGACGATGACCTGGTAGCCGACGATGTGAACACCAGGCGGCGTCTGTGCTGACGGTTCCCACCGAATCATGAGCGCGGCGGCCGACACCTGCCCCCCGTCCTCGGGCTTGAGGATTGTCGGCCCGGCCGGGAAGTCGTGTGTGAGCGGGACCTCGCTCCGCAGCTTCGTGCCGTCGACGAGGGTGCCCGTGAACACGTAGTCCCCCTCTGGGAACAGCTTCTTGAACTCCTCGAGGGGAAACTCGTCGAACGGCGGCTCGCTGCTCTCCGAGAACAGCTCGGTGAGGCCGTAGTCCTCGAGCGGCCCAGTGGCCTGGAGGTCGATCATGAGGGCACCAGCGGGGTTGACGATCTTGATCTCGTTCCAGGCCTCATCGTCGAGGAACGTCTGCAGCCCGGCATCGCCGTCGGTTGCGTTGATCTCGACCTTGAGGTCGGCGGCCTTGAAGGGTCTGGTGCGCTCGAGGGTGGCCGCGCTGGCGCCGGGCAGGTATACGAGGCCCCCGACGCAGGCGAGGAGGGCAATGGCGATCAGGCCGGGACGCTTCATGGAGAGGTCTCCTTCTCTGCGGCACCGCGCCTTGCGGCGGTGGACGCCCCCAACCCACCATGCAGATGCTGAATCGCGGCTGAATCGAGTCGTCGACCGACGCCACCACGAGCGGGGCGACTAGTTCTGCGAGCCGATCGGTCCGGCGTACAGCACCTGTGCAGCGTCGATCACCCGGATGCTGGGATGGCCCCAAGGACCGGACTGGCTGATGTCGACGACTGCGATGCCGTCCGTGGTTGCGGACACACCCTCGCCGTACGAGGGGTCGGCACCGCCCGACCACTCCATCGTCCAACCGGAACCGGGCGGTGTGACGAGGACGAGCGTGTCCTGG
Source organism: Sporichthyaceae bacterium (assembly GCA_013696235.1). GTDB lineage: Bacteria > Actinomycetota > Actinomycetes > JACCYY01 > JACCYY01 > JACCYY01. The sequence continues at coordinate 1,452 of JACCYY010000013.1, forward strand.
TAGCTCGCCTCACTGTGCTGCTCGTCGTCCGTGAAGAGGTTGAAGGACAGATGTGTCAGCGACTCCGGAGCTGGTATGTCCCGCATCACCGCCAGCGAGGGGGTCGCCCCGGCCACCACGGCTAGGCGGCGTCCGCCGGTGCCGTCCGTGCCAACCAGCACCGCCCCGCGACCGGTGGCGAGGGTGTCCGCCCACAGCACGCGGATGTCACTGTGCGCGGGCGCGCCCGGGCTTGCGGCGTCCCATGCAGCTGCCGCGGCACCCGCGAATCGGGGGTCTCCCCCGAGCCCGCCCCGCGGCGCCCAGGACTCGTAGGGGGCCGCCACGGCCGCCGCGGGCGGGGAGCTCACTCCCGTCGCGTCTGGGTCTTGAACGATCGTGGGTACGGCCAGCGCCAGACCGGCTGCGGCGAGCACGCCTGCCCCGACGGTGACCGTTCGTCGGGCCCGGTGTCGCTGCACGACCGCGTCGACCTTGGCCCGGGCGTCAGGGTGCATGGTCACCGTCGTCGCCTCGGCGGCGAAGGTCTCGCGGAGAAGATCTTCTGTCCGGGTCATCTGGTCATCCCGTCGTCGTGGCCATGTCGATGGGTTTGGGTGTGCCGGGGCTGGCCGGCCGTCGAAGGCTGGCCAACGCCTTGGAGTGCTGGCTCTTGACCGTCCCGAGTGAGCATCCGAGCAGTGCGGCGGTCTGCGACTCGGTCAGGTCCTCGTAGTACCGGAGCACGAGTACCGCCCGCTGCCGGCGAGGCAGCCGCGCGAGGGCCTGCCACATCTCGTCCCGCTCGGCGTGGGCCGCGGTGAAGTCTGCTCCGGCGCTGTCGGGTACGGCGGCGACGCTGACCTCGCGGGCTCGTAGCCGTTGCCGCCAGTTGATCGTGCTGTTGACGAGGATCCGTCTCGCGTAAGCCTCCGGAGCGCCACCGGACACGCGCGGCCAGTGCACGAGCAGGCGCGCCATCGCGTTCTGGAAGAGGTCCTCGGCGAGGTCGCGGTCACCACAGATCAGATACGCCGCCCGCAGCAGCGCCGGCCCCCGCGATGCCATGAACTCGTCGTAGCCGTCCACGAACCTCTCCTCGCTGGCCGCTATCACACCAAGAGACCCCACAACGGCGCCGATGGTTGCCCGATCGGACCGGAACAACACCGCACAGACGAAGTAACCCGTCCGCCTGGCTTCGGCTGAGCGTCGTACTCGGCCTCCAGAGGAGGACGGCGACGTCTCGCTCGAAGTTGCGCAGTTGGTCTGAGCACTCGCGGCGCGGATCGATGAGCGGGTCCGACTCGTCTCGGTTGATCCCTTGTCGTGCTGCTCGACGGGTTATGGCGTCTCGGCCGCCGGTGCCGCTGAACGCATCTGACTGATCAGGACACCGACGATGACCACGATTGCGACGGGGGTCATGAAGATGATCCAGAACCAGATCGCGGCCAGCGCAGCGCCGAGGACAATGAGCGCGTTGCCAAGTTGACGCGCCTGCAGCCGACTCCGAAGTCCCAGCGCGAGTGCGCAGGCGCCAACAAGAGAGAGCGAGACACCAGCAGCCGTACTTTCGGCGTCCAGGAGATTAGATGTGCCTTCTCCAAAGAGGAACGCGGCGGCTACACCGAGTTGCGCGAGCACCAACAATGCCGCCAATGGAGCCCACCAAGCTTGCTTGAGGACATGCACTATCCGGCCTTCCATCTGGCTCGCGTAGGAGTCAGCGGGTTTCCAGTCAGCTGCTCGGGAGGCCCTCGTCGAGACACATGATGTTGCCTTCGCTGTCCTTGAACCACGCCGCACGGCCCATGCCTTCGATGGAGGCGATGTCGTCCTTCCACTCAACGCCCGGCATGTCGTACACCTCGAATGCAATCCCCTTGGCCTTGAGGTCACGGACCTCTGCCTCGATGTCGTCGACGTGCCACTGGGCGATGGTGTGGCCCGCCTTGCCGGCGAAGTCGGTCTCATAGATGTTGAACGAGGTCCCGCCTGCGGTTCTGTACGCAAGCGCCTGGCCCCCGTACTCGGCCGACGGCTCTACCCCGAGTTTCGTGGCGTAGAACTCGCGCGCCCTCTTCAGGTCGGCTGCGGGGATGTTGGCTTCGACCTTGCTGTCGTTGAGCATGCGGTTTGCTCCTTTTGGAGACTCTGTCGCAGCGCCCACAGTGGTGGCGCCTCGCAGACTAGTCCGCTCAGCACCTATTGCAAGCCCCTCTGGTGTGCAGGCAGATCGCTTGGAGGCTGGTCGACTCCTCCACACATCTCATTCAGCGATGTTCGTGCTTACGCCGCGCTCTGCGCAGCACGAGGCTGACCGTTGTCGGTGCGGGCCTCGTGTTGTACGGGGGGTCGTGCCCTTGAGCCCTGGTCGCTCGGCTACTTCGCGGCGGTCCCCGGCTTCCTGGCGGCCGGCTTCCTGGCGGCCGTTTTCCGGGGGCTGGCGGCGCGCTTCGTCGCGCTGGTGCTCTGCTTCGGGCTGGCGTTGGTCTTCCTCGAGCTGGTGCGCTTTGGGGCGGAGGTCGCATCGGCCGGCGCGCCAATCGAACCGGTCTTGGTCACGGCGGCGTTCGTCGCGGCGGTCGCTGCCGACGTCGCCTTGCGTGCCGACGTGGCCGTCGCCTTGGCCCGGCTGCTCGTCGCCGCGCCCGCCTTGCGGGCTGTCGTCGTGGTCGTCTTGGCAGAGCGGACCGTGTTCTGGATCTGCTCACCGAGCTCCTGGCTCGCGGCCTGTCGACGGACCCGCCCGACCAGCGTCGCGCCCCGCCGGGCCAGGCCGTCGTAGGTCCGGTTGGCTCGGGCAGCCGAGTCGACGACCACGCCCTGGGCGTGATCGGGCAGCCCGACGACCGCACCGCGGACCCCGTCGACGGTGGCGCTCATCCGGGCCGGCAATGCCGACGGCTGGAACCGGACTGACTGCAGCGCGCGCTGCTGAGCCGCGACGGTCGTCCGAACGCGTTCGACGAACAGGTCACCGGCGCCAGCGACTGCGTGCAGCGGTTTCGGGCCGATGAGGGCCGCGCGGGCGTCCGCGACCGTGCGGCGGATCTCGGTGGTGATCGACATCAGGTGTCTCCTCGGGTGGTCGTGGCGGTCTGGCGCTTCGGCTTCGATGCTGGCTTCGATCGACCGGCGCCGGCCGCTGGCTTGGTCGTGCTGGTGCTCGGGCTGGGGTTCGGCGGAGTCGCGCTGACGTGCTCTCCGACCGGGTCGTCATCCACGTGATCACCGCTCGTCTGGACCGCGTCGCCGTGGATGTTCTCGGCCCGGAACGATCGGTAGATCTCGAGCAGCATCCGCTTCTGGCGCTCGGTGAGCGCGGGGTCGGCGAGCAATGCTGACTCGACCGCGAGCTCGCCCTCGGTCCGCTCCTCGAGGATGCCGGCCTGGACGTAGAGCTGCTCGGCGGAGATTCGCAGGCCCTTGGCGATCTGCTGGAGGATCTCCGCGCTCGGCCGGCGCAAGCCGCGCTCGATCTGGCTCAGGTACGGGTTCGAGACGCCGGCCTGCTCGGCCAGCTGACGCAGGGACAGCTGCGCGCTCTTGCGCTGCGTGCGCAGGAACTCACCGAGTGGTCCGACTTTGATCGGGGGCATGCATCGATGCTGGCACAGAGTGCTTGCAGTTGCAAGCGCAGATCGCTACTCCAGCAAGCGCAGGCTGCAATTCACTGGAGCAATGGGAGGACCGGTGCCACCATCGTTCCCCGTGAGCAGCCCCGACGAGGTCCGGACCCGGGGCCGGCTGCGCGACCTGCCCGCCCGGCTGAGGCTGGACCTGTCACCGTTGCGCAGCTCGCGTGACTTCCGGCTCCTGCTCGCCGCCGGCACGGTCTTCTACCTCGGCCAGATGGTCAGCTACGTCGCGTTGCCGTACCAGATCTATCTCCTCACCGGCTCGAACCTCGCGGTCGGCGCCATGGGTGCCGTCGAGCTCGTCCCGTTGATCGTCTTCGGGCTGTACGGAGGCGCGCTCGCCGACCACGTCGACCGGCGGCGGCTCCTCGTGATCACCGGCGCGGCGCAAGCGGTGCTCACCGCAGGTCTGCTCTGGAACGCCACGCTGGACCGCCCGCAGGTGTGGGTGATCTACGTCATTGGCGGCTTCCTCTCGACCGCGTACGCCCTGCAGCGCCCGAGCCGCGACGCGCTCCTCCCGCGGGTGGTCCGACACGACCAGCTCCCGGCCGCGGTGGCGCTGTCCTCGCTGTCGATGCAGGTCGGCATGCTCCTCGGACCCGCCCTCGGCGGTGTGCTCGTGGCGACCGCCGGGATTGGCTGGGCGTACGGCGTCGACGTGCTCGGCCTCGTGATCGCCACGCTTCTGTTCGCCCGCCTGCGCGCGTACCCGCCGAACGAACGGGCCGAGAGCCCGAGCGTCGCCGCCATCGGGGCGGGCCTGCGGTACGCCGTCGGACGTCGCGATCTGCTCGGCACCTACGTCGTCGACATGGTCGGGATGTTCATGGCGATGCCGATCGTGCTGTTCCCGGCGTTCGCGACCGAGGTGCTCGACGAGCCCACCACGCTGGGCCTGCTCTACACGGCCGAAGCGGTCGGCAGCCTGGTCGCGACCACGACGAGCGGCTGGACCAGCCGCGTGCACAGCCACGGCCGCGCCGTGGTGCTGGCCACGATGGTCTGGGGCGCTGCGATCGCGGTCGCCGGCCTTGCGCCCAGCGTGTGGTTCGCGCTGGTGTTCCTGGCGGTGGCCGGCGGTGCGGACATGATCAGCGGCATCTTCCGCAGCACGGTGTGGAACCAGACCATCCCCGACGAGATGCGTGGCCGCCTGGCCGGGATCGAGATGCTGTCGTACTCGGTCGGCCCGCTCGGCGGGCAGGCCAGGTCCGGTCTGGTGGCCGACCTGACGAGCGTCCGGACGTCGATCGTGAGCGGGGGGATCCTGTGCGTGATCGGCGTCGCCGCCACCTCGGTGTGGCTGAAGGAGTTCTGGCGCTACGACGCCCGCACCGACGAGCACGCCGTCCGCGAGCGGGCACTTCGCTCGGACGGCGCACCAGCCGGGCCCGAGCCGTAGCGCTCAGATCGTCGCGCGGATCTCCCCGACCTTCTCCCCGCCCCCGAGGACCGGCGAGGTCTGGAGCGCATCGAGTCCCGGGTCGTCGACGCCGAGCCGGCGCAACGCGGCAACCGCCACCGGCACGCGGGCTCGTTGGCTGCCGTCGGCGATCTTGATCGCGACTGTCCTGCCGTCGGGCAGGACGAGCGCGTCGACTCCCTCGGCACCGGCCTTGTTCACCAGGCCGGGTACGGCGCGCATGAGCCGGGCCTCCTCCCGCCTGGTCCCAGACGTCCACTCCGGGTGGTCCCGGTAGGCGTCGGCGACGCGGCGCTCGATGCTCCCAGCGGCGCCGAGACCGAGGGCGCGGAACGCCCTGGCCAGACCGAGCAGGGTGAACCCGAACAGAGGAGCGCCGCAGCCGTCGACGGCCGCCTGGGTGATCCGGTCGCCGGTGAACTCCTCCAGGGTCCCGCGGATCACCTCCTGGAGCGGGTGGGCAGGCTCGGTGTAGGTGTCGGTCGGCCATCCGTTCACCACACAGGTGGCGAGCATCGCCGCGTGCAGGCCCGAGCAGTTCATCAGCACCGCGTCTGGCTCGCCCCCGTCGCGCAGGTAGCGGGCCAGGTCGTCGGGTTCCATCGGCAGCGCCGGCGGGCACTGCAGCGCACTCTCCGCCAGCCCGGCCGCGGCCAGGATCCGCCGGGCCCCCTCGGCGTGGAATGCCTCGCCGGAGTGGCTGGACGCGGCGAGCGCGAGGAGCTCGCCGTCGAGGTCGAGCCCGCTGCGCAGCATCGCGACGGCCTGGATCGGCTTGCTCGACGACCGCGCGTAGATGACGCGGCCTGGGTCGCCGACCTGCAGGGCGACGTTGCCGGCCGCGTCCAGCCCGACGACCACGCCGTGGTGGACGGACTCGACGAGGCCGTTGCGGACGACCTCCGCGACGACGGGCTGGTCCTGGAGGAACGACGCCATGTCAGCGCCTCTTGATCGCGAGCAGCTCGCGGACGTCGTCAGCCGCCATCGGCGGCCGCCCGGCCAGCGTGGCGATCGAGGCCACCCGTTCGACCAGCTGGGCGTTGTCGCGGACCGGCTGGCCCTTGGCGTAGGTGAGCGTGTCCTCCATGCCGACGCGGAGGTGCCCTCCCATGGACAGCGCAGCCAGTGCCACCGGCACGCTGGTCCGACCGATGCCGGTCGCCGACCACGACGTCACCTCGTCCGGCAGCGCCTGCACGGCGGCCGCCAGCGTCGCGGCATCACCGGGCATCCCGCCGGGCACCCCCAGCACGAAGTCGCAGTGCACCTTCTCGCCGTAGGGCAGGCCGAACCGGTCCAGGAGCCGGTGCAGCGCGGCGACGTGGCCGAGATCGAACAGCTCGAACTCGGGCACCACGGCCCGTTCCTGGGTGAGCGGGTACAGCTGCTGGATGAACGGCCAGGAGTTCATGAAGACGCCGTCCCCGAAGTTGACGGTGCCCATGGTCAGCGAGCAGGAGTCCGGCTCGGCATCGAGGACCGCGAGCCGATCCTCGTACGGGTCGCTGACCGCGCCCCCGGTCGAGAGCTGGACGACGAGCGACGTCTCCTCGCGCAGCGCCGTGACCGTCGCGCGGAGCCGGCCGAGGTCGAGGGTGGGCGCGTGCTGGTCGTCACGGATGTGCACGTGCACGAGCCCGGCACCAGCCGCCTCGCATGCCTTCGCCGCGACCACGAGCTCGTCGAGCGTCGTCGGCAGGTGCGGCACGTCGGCCTTGGTCGACTCGGCGCCGGTGGGCGCGATCGTGATCAAGGTGCGCGCGTGAGCGGCGATCGGCATGCCGGCAATCCTGCCTCAAGCCCGTGGCAGCATCGTCCGGGTGCGAGCGGTGGTGCAGCGGGCGTCCTCGGCGAGCGTCACCGTGGACGGCGAGATCGTGGGCCGGCTCGCCGAGCCAGGGTTGGTCGTCCTGGTCGGGGTGACCGGCGACGACACCGCAGAGACCGCGAGCTGGCTGGCCCGCAAGGTGTGGGAGCTGCGGATCCTCGACGGCGGCCGGTCAGCGTCTGACGTACGGGCTCCGCTGCTGGTGATCAGCCAGTTCACGCTGTACGCGGACACCAGCAAGGGCCGACGCCCGTCGTGGAACGCCGCCGCACCGAGCGCGGTCGCCGAGCCGCTGGTCGCCGCCGTCGTCGATGCACTCCGGCTCGCCGGCGCGCACGTCGAGACCGGCGTGTTCGGCGCCCACATGGACGTAGCCCTGGTCAACGACGGCCCGGTGACCCTCGTCCTGGACTCAGCCCGCTGAGCGGGGCGCCATGGCCATCGGGATCAGAGCAGGGAGCGGCCGGCGCCGCGGAACTCCTCGCGCAGCTTGCTCCCGAGACCGAGGCCGGCATCCGGGTCCACCACGACCTCCTGTCCCGACGCGACTCCACCAGCCAGCAGATCGGCGTCGACGGGTGCGGTGC
>JACCYY010000027.1 GCA_013696235.1 Sporichthyaceae bacterium
CAGCGCCTCGACCCTCCCGATGTTGATCTTCGACCACTTGCTTCGGGAACGACGAGGAGTGAACCGCTGCACGTAGGACGTCTCGTCGACCGAACGGGCCTGGCCATCGATCCAGCCGAAGCACAGCGCGACGACCACGGCCTCGGCGTACGTGACGCTCGGGATGCCGGAGCCCTTCTTGGCCAGCTTCAACCAGATCCCGTCCTGCTCGCGATGGTGCTCCGCCAACCACGTACGGAACGCAGGCTGGTCGCGGAACGCGATCGTCGGGGCGTCGGCAACCGCCATCAGCCGCTCGCCCGCGACGGCAGATCACCAACGAGCGGGAGGACCGGCACGTCCGGAGGGGTGAAACCCATGACCTGGCCGTAGAACGAGAGCTCGGACTCCAGCGCCGAGATGATCGAGCCCGCCCTCCTGAACCCGTGCTGCTCGCCCTCGTACAGGAGATACGCGTGCGCGATGCCCTTTGCCGCCAGCACGTCGCGGAAGACCTCCGACTGGGCCGGCGGCACGACCAGGTCCTCGGACCCCTGGAGCAGAAGGACCGGTACGGCCAGGCCGTCGGCGTGGGTGAGTGGCGAGCGCTCCGCGTAGATGCCGGGGTGCTGGGCCGGGTCGCCGACCAGCTGGTGGATGTAGCGCGACTCGAAGTCGTGAGTCGTGGCGGCGAACGGCTCGAGGTCGGCGACTCCGTAGAGCGAGGTCCCGCAGGCGAAGACATCGGTTCGGGTGAGCGCAGCCAGGACCGTCCACCCGCCTGCGCTGCCACCACGGATCGCCAGCCGCTCTGGGTCGGCCAGGCCACGGTCGGCCAGCGCGCGAGCAACGCTCACGCAGTCCTCGACGTCGACGATGCCCCAGGTGCCGCGCAGCGCGTCCCGGTAGTCCCGCCCGTACCCGGTGGACCCGCCGTAGTTCACGTCCGCGACGCCGATCCCGCGGCTGGTGAAGTAGGCGATCTCGAGATCGAGCACCATCGCGGAGTGGGAGGTCGGCCCGCCATGGACGAAGATCACGTACGGCGGCAGCGTCCCGGGCAGCCCGGCGGCCGAGGGATGTCGCGGCGGGTAGAGGTTCGCGTGCACGTCGCGTCCACCCTGGCCCGGGACCACCTCGGCCCGCGGCTCGGGCAGCAGCTCGGGCGGTGGTCCTTTCGCCATCGTCGGCCTGATCACGTCGGTCGCACCCGAGCCGAGGTCGACCCGGACCACTGCCGGGGCCTCGGTCGGTGACGCGGCCACGCCGACGACCGCCTGACCGTCGGTGTCCAGCCACGTCGACCACACCGTGTACGGGGTCGGTACGGCGGTCAACGCGCCGGAACCCGGGTCGAGCATACCGAGACCGAGCGAGCCGACGCCGTGGAGCACCGCCAGCCGTCCGTCGGCCAGCGCGGCGAAGGAGCGCTGGCCGAGCTGCCACAGCGGCCCGCCGAGCTCCGCCGGCACCGGGCAGAGCGCCCGCGGTGCGTCGGTGCTGAAGTCGATCTCGTACAGGTTCCACCAGCCGCTGCGGTCGCTCACGGCGTAGAGCGTCGACGGGCCGGCCCACTCGACCTGGGTCACCGACTCCGCGACGCCACCGAGGACCACCCGTTGCGCTCCCGCGGTGCCGTCCTCGGTGGGCTCGGCCACGATGAGCTGGGTGCCGTCCCAGGGCATGTTGGGGTGGTCCCAGCGCAGCCACGCGAGGTGCTGGCGGTCGGTCGCCAGCCGCGGGTTGGCGAGGAAGTCCCCACCCGTCGTCAGCACCCGCACCGCCGTCGGGTCGTCGGCGGCGCTGCCGTCGATCGGGATCGCGACCAGGTCGCGCGTCACCCGCCCGTCGTCATGCCGTTCGCGCACCGCGAGCAGCCGCGACTGCGCCGGGTCGAGGACGAGGTCTGCATAGCGGGTCGCACAGGGTTCCGACGGCGTGGGCGTCAGTGGCACCGGCAGGTCGTCGCCCGGTCCGAGCCGGTAGAGCCGCTGGTCGGCCCACTCGGTGAAGATCAGTCCGGAGAGCGGGCCGCCGGCGTCGTAGCCGAGGTAGCAGAGCCCGCCGTACTCGTGCACCCGCGAGCGCGCGCTCCAGCCGGCAGGCAGAACGTCGCGGACCGTGCCGTCGGCGGCGCGGGCCACCACCACCGAGCGGCCGGCCTCGCTCGGCCGTCCCTCGAGCCACCAGACCTCGGCGCCGACGATCGTCGGGAACCCGACCCGGATGCCGGCCTGTGCGACCGCCGCCGCCGTGATCGGCGACGGCCAGGCGCCGTACGCCGTCTCGGTCAAGTCCGGCCACCGGCCGAGCCGGCCCCGACCGGGGTCGGGGTGGTCGCGATCACCGGAGTGCCGCCGACCCCGCCGCCGAGGGCGCTCTCCACGTCGTCGATGCGCGCCCGGGTGCCGAACTTCCGACGCTGGCGCGACTCGACCCGGTGCGCGACCCAGGACAGCAGCGAGTTCACGAGGATGAAGAGCACCGCCACCACGAAGTAGACCTGGAGCGGGTTGTCGAGGTTGCGGTGGATCGTGCCGCTCAGCTCGAGCAGGTCGCGGTAGCCGATGATGAAGCCGAGCGTGGAGTCCTTCAGCAGCACGACGAGCTGGCTGATCAGCACGGGCAGCATGATCCGGAACGCCTGCGGCAGCAGCACGAGGCGCATCACCTGGCCGTCACGGAGACCGATCGAGTGCGCCGCTTCCCGCTGGCCGCGGGGGAGTGCGAGCACGCCGGCCCGGACGATCTCGGCAATCACCGCGCCGTTGTAGAGCGTGAGCCCGAACACGACGGACCACAGCGGCTCCACGTTGATGCCGGTGAGCGCCGGGACACCGAGGAAGAAGAAGAACATCACCAGCAGCAGCGGGAGTGCCCGGAACCACTCGATGACCGCCGTGCACGGCCAGCTGATCCAGCGGTGCGTGGACAGCCGGCCGACACCGAGCAGGGTGCCGACGACCAGCGCGAACACGATGCCGTACGCCGCCGCCTGCAACGTGGCCCGGAGACCCTCGAGGAGGATCTGGAGGACGAGTGGCTCGTCGACGAACGGCGACCACTTCTCGGCCTCGAACTGCCCGTTGTCGATCAGGCGCCGGACCGCGACGACCACGAGCCCGACCACGAGCACCAGCGCGAGCACGCTCCACACCGTGACCCGGCGGCGGGCGCGGGGCCCGAGCGCGTCGTAGAGCACCGATTGGCTCACCGAGCCACCGCCAGACGGCGCTCGACGACCCGGAAGCCCGCGCTCAGCATCAGCGCGAGCGCCGCGTAGATGAGCGCGAACACGATCAGGACCTCGATCACGTCAGCGGGGTTACGGACCGCGATGGTGCTCATCTGCTGCATCATCTGACCGACGCCGATCGCGGAGGCCACCGATGTGTTCTTCAGCAGCGCGATCATCACGCTGGCCAGCGGCGGGACGACCGTGCGCAGGGCTTGCGGCAGCACGACCAGCTGCAGGGTCTGGCCGAACGTGAGACCGATCGAGCGAGCCGCCTCGGCCTGCCCGACCGGCACGGCGTTGATGCCCGACCGGACTGCTTCGGTCACGAACGCAGCGGTGTAGAGCATGAGCCCGATGACGGCGAAGGTGAAGAAGTCGAACACGATCCCGATCTCGGGCAAGCCGAAGTTCGCGGTGAGCAGGACGAGCGTCAGTGGTGTGTTCCGGACCACGTGGACGTAGCTCGTCGCGAACCACCGCAGCGGCGGGACGGGCGAGACCCGCATCCCGGCGAGGACGAGCCCGATCGCGAGCGCGCCCCCACCGGCGATGAGGAAGAGCTTGATGGTGAGCCAGAACCCCACCCGGATGAGCTCGGAGTTCTGGATCACCGCCTCCATACGGTGCCTCTAGCGTCCGCGCCGCGGGACTACTCGGCGCCCGGCGTCTCGCACGACCCGGTCGCCGGCGGCTCCGGCGTCTCGACGCCGCCCAGCCCGACGGTCGCGGCGAACGCGTCGGCCCAGCTGCCGTCCTCGTACATCTCGTTCAGCGA
>JACCYY010000224.1 GCA_013696235.1 Sporichthyaceae bacterium
CGCCCAGGGCCGGCCATCCGGCGTCGGCACGGCGCCGGACCCGTACGCGGCGATCAGCTCGGCGACCGGGCGCGCTGCGTCCACCCGGTCGTCGTACCAGGACTCGTAGATCGTTGTGAAGATCCACTGCGTCCACCGGTAGTACGCAGGATCGATCGTGGCGACCGCGCGACGCGGGTCGTGGTCCATCCCCATCCGGCGCAGCTGCCGGGCGATGATCTCCATGTTCGCCAGCGTGGTCACGCGGGGATGGGTGCCCGTCTGCACCGCGAACTGCTCCGCGGGCAGGCCGAATGCGTCGAAGCCGATCGTGTGCAGCACGTTGTGACCGGTCATCCGTTGGTAGCGGGAGAACACATCCGTGCCGATGTAGCCCAGTGGGTGCCCGACGTGCAGGCCCGCGCCGGAGGGGTACGGGAAGAAGTCGAGCACGACGCACCTGGGGAGCGCGGCTCGCTCGGGATCAACCAACGGTCCGGTGGGGTTCGCCGCGTGGAACGTCCCCTCGGCCTCCCAGCGAGCCTGCCAGCGCGGCTCGATCTCGTGGGCGATCGCGGCGGAGTAGCGGTGCTGGGGAGGGTCCGAGACGCGCGCCTCGGTCGATCCCCCCACCGCTGTGCCGCCCGTCTGCTGCGTCATAGGTCTGCCTCGCTGTCAGGCGTGCGCCGGGTCCGGAAAATGAAGACCCCCCTCGAGCACGAAGGGGTCGCCGCGCTGATGCGGTGCTCCAGCGCCGTACGCGGGCACCCGCCGAGGATCAGCGCGGCCGGATAAGCAGCAGGCCGGCTCGCATGGGGCCAGGCTAGCGCAGCCACTCGCCCCGACCGGCGCGCGTAGGGCCGTACGCCGCGCCCTTGGGCTGACCGATTCGGCGTCAGGAAGCGACGAGCGGGACCAGATCGAGCAGCGTCGCGACCACGAGTTGGGCGCCAGACGCCGCGAGCGCCCGCGCGTCCACGGCCGACCCAGCGGTCACCCCGATCGCCACCATCCCGGCGGCGACGGCGGCCAGCATGTCCCAGGTGGCGTCACCGACGCACCAGCACCCGCTGAGGTCGATCACCTCGAGCTTCGCCGCGGCCAGCCGGAAGAGGTCGGGCGCCGGTTTGGCGTGCTCGACGTGCGAGCCGTCCACCACCAGTGGCGGGTCGGCGAAGCCGATGGCCGAGATCGAGGCTCGGACCTGGTTCGAGCCGCTGCTCGACGTCGCGATGGCCCACGGGATCCCGGCCACTCCGAGCGCCTCGGTGAGCTCGTGGACGCCCGGGAGCACGACGGGTGCGGTGTTGAGCTCGGCGTAGATCTTTCCGTGCCTGGCATCGATCAGCCCAGCGCGGTCGCGTCGCATGGGAATCCCGACCCGCTCCCCTGCGTCGCGGGCCAGCTGGCAACCGTCCGACCCGATCATCGACGCGACGTACTCCCGGTCCGTCGGGATGCCGAACTCGGTCAGCGCAGTGATCCACGCGTCGACGCGTGTGGGCACGGTGTGCACGAGCGTCCCGTCGAGGTCGAGCAGGACGGCGGCTGGGGCGGAGAGCGCTGGCCTGGTCACGCCTCAACGACCACCGGGATGATCATCGGGTTGCGCCGGTAGGTCTTGAACGCCCACCCCTCGACCGCGCGCACGATGAGCTGCTCGAGCTGGCGGGGGTCTCCGATGCCCTCGTTCGCAGCCGTCGCGAGGGCCTTCTCAATCACGGGGACCACGTCCGCGAACGACGCCTTGCCCTCGCCGAACCCGCGCGCGAGGAAGTCCGGTGGTTCGGTCAGCCGACCGGTGTCTGCGTCGACGAGCGCCACGACCGTGATCACGCCCTCCTCGGCCAGGGTCCGCCGGTCCTTGAGCGACGCTTCCGTCGTGCCGCCGACGGTCATGCCCTCGACGTAGACGTAGCCCGCCGGGACCTTGCCGGTGATCGTGGCGCGCCCGGCCACCAGATCGATCACGACGCCGTCCTCGGCGATAACCACTCGATCCGGGGGGACCCCGGTTCGGATCGCCAGGTCGGCGTTGGCCCGCAGGTGCCGCCACTCGCCGTGCACCGGCAGGACGTTTCGCGGCTTGACGATGTTGTAGCAGTACACGAGCTCGCCGGCGCTCGCGTGGCCGGACACGTGCACCTTCGCGTTGCCCCGGTGCACGACGTGAGCGCCCCAGCGCATGAGGCCGTTGATCACGCGGTAGATCGCGCTCTCGTTGCCCGGGATGAGCGAGCTGGCGAGCAGGACGGTGTCGCCCTCGCCGATGCGGATCATGTGGTCACGGTTGGCCATCCTCGACAGCGCGGCCAGCGGCTCGCCCTGCGACCCGGTGCAGACCAAGGCGATCTTGTCGTCGGGCAGCTTCTCGAGCTGACGAAGCTCCACGACGAGGCCCTTCGGCACTCGCAGGTAACCCAAGTCGCGCGCGATCCCCATGTTGCGCACCATGGAGCGACCCACGAACGCCACCTTGCGGCCGTGCGCGTGCGCAGCATCGAGCACCTGCTGGATCCGGTGGACGTGACTGGCGAAGCTCGAGACGATCACCCGGCGTGGCGCCGTACGGAACACCGCCTCGATGGCGGGGGTCAGCTCGCGCTCGGCCACGGTAAAGCCAGGGACTTCGGCATTGGTCGAGTCGACGAGGAAGAGATCGACACCCTCCTCGCCGAGCCGCGCAAACGCGCGCAGATCGGTGATCCGTCCGTCGAGGGGGAACTGGTCCATCTTGAAGTCGCCGGTGTGCAGGACGAGACCGGCCTTCGTACGGATCGCGACTGCCAGGCTGTCGGGGATCGAGTGGTTGACCGCGACGAACTCGACCTCGAACGGGCCGAACCGCTCCCGGTCGCCCTCCTTCACCTCCCGAGCCTTGGGAGTGATGCGGTGCTCCTTGAGCTTGGCGTCGACGAACGCCAGCGTCAGCCTCGAGCCGACGACCGGGATGTCCTTGCGCTCCTTGAGGAGGTAGGGAACGCCGCCGATGTGGTCCTCGTGCCCGTGGGTCAGGACGATCGCGACGATGTCGTCGAGCCGGTCCCGGATCGACGTGAAGTCCGGGAGGATCACATCGACGCCAGGTTGGTGGTCCTCGGGGAACAGGACGCCGCAGTCGACCACCAGGAGCTTGCCCTGGTGCTCGAACACGGTCATGTTGCGGCCGATCTCGCCGAGCCCGCCGAGCGGGGTGATGCGCAGCCCGTTCTTGGCCAGGGCCGGCGGCGGCTTGAGATCGGGACGGGGGTGGGTCATGCGGCTCCTCGATGGTTCATTGCCTGCCGGCCTTGGGCGGCGGCAGCGTCGTCGAGACGGAGCGCCGGCCAGCAGTGGATCATGGGTGGAGCTAAGGGGACTCGAACCCCTGACCTTCTGCATGCCATGCAGACGCGCTACCAACTGCGCCATAGCCCCTGGAACCGAGGGGAGAGTCTAGCCGGACGCAGCGATGCCCCGAATCATCACGGAGTCACCGGATCCCGGCATCGGCTACCGGTCGTCGGAGAGCACCGGCTCGGGCAGGGTGCCGGCGTTGTGCTCCAGCAGCCGCCAGCCGCGGCCGTCCCCGCTGGCCTGCCCGAGGATCGACCACGAGCAGTTGCCCAGCGGACCGAGGCGCCACCAGAACTCCTCCGGAAGCCCGAGCACCCGCCCGACACCGCAGCGGATCGCGCCGCCGTGGCTGACCAGGACGAGCGTCGCGCCGGCTGGCGTGGCCTCGACGGCGTCGGTGAACGACGCGGCCACCCGGTCGCCCACGGTCGGCTCCCGCTCGCCGTCGGCGGGTTGCCACGCCCCGGCCTCCGCGGGGAACCGGTTCCAGATCTCCTGGTCGGTCAGGCCCTCCCACGAGCCGCCGTACCGCTCCCGGAGCCGGTCGTCGTACGAGACGTCGAGGCTGGTCAGCCTCGCCAACGCAGCGGCGGTGGCTGAAGCTCGCTGGAGGGGCGAACTCACGATCTTGGACGGCTGGAGCCCGGCCAGCAGGCTGGCGGCACGCTGAGCCTGCTCGATGCCGGCTGCGTCGAGCGCGACGTCGGTAGAGCCCTGGAACCGGTTCTCGAGGTTCCAGAGGGTCTGGCCGTGCCGCCAGAGGACGACCCGGCGACCTCGGGTCAGGAACTGCTCCGGGCGTTCGACCCGGCCGTGACCGATTCGGGCAACGGGACGACGGGGCAGTCACGCCACAGCCGTTCGAGCGCGTAGTAGAGCCGCTCATCGGTGTGCTGGACGTGCACGACGATGTCGACGTAGTCGAGCAGGACCCAGCGGGACTCGCGCTGGCCCTCGCGTCGGGCTGGCCTGGCGTCCAGCTCGCGCAGGCGCTCCTCGATACCGTCCACGACGGCCCTGACCTGACGGTCGTTGCTGGCTGTGCAGAGCAAGAAGGCGTCGGTGATCGCGAGCTGCTCGCTCACGTCGAACGCGATGATGTCGGTGGCGAGCTTGTCTGCCGCTGCATCGGCGGCGGCCTCGACGAGGCGCAGAGCTCGGTCGGTCAGTGCCACAGGTGCCTTTCGGAGGTCTGGACGGTGCACCGGCCGGAGCTGCCGGTCGGTGCGCTCATCTTCCCACGCCGGGACTCCGGACGGCGGAGCGCGCGTACAGACCTCGCTTGCTGATGTACTGCACGACTCCGTCCGGCACGAGGTACCAGACCGGCTCGCCCACCGCGACCCGGGTGCGGCACTCGGTCGAGGAGATCGCGAGCGCGGGCACCTCGACGAGCGTCACCGCCTCGGGTGGCAGCCCCGGGTCGTCCAGGACGTGCCCGGGGCGGGTGCAGCCGACGAAGTGCGCGAGCGCGAAGAGCTCGTCCACGTTGCGCCAGGAGAGGATCTGCGCCAGGGCGTCCGCGCCGGTGATGAAGTACAGATCGACGTCGTCGCCGTGCTCGGCACGCAGATCGTTGAGGGTGTCGTAGGTGTAGGTCGGACCCGGCCGGTCAACGTCGATCCGGCTGACCGAGAATCTCGGGTTCGCCGCGGTCGCGATCACCGTCATGAGGTAGCGGTCCTCGGCCGCGGTGACCGCCCGCCCGCTCTTCTGCCACGGCTGACCGGTCGGCACGAACACGACTTCGTCCAGGCCGAACCAGCTCTGCACCTCGCTGGCCGCCACGAGGTGGCCGTGGTGGATCGGGTCGAACGTGCCGCCCATCACACCGACCCGGCGACGACGCGCCCCGTCGGTCGGCGCCGCGACACCGAGCGGTCCAGCCGTGGTCAGCTGTGGCCCTTTCCGAACACCAGCGTGGCGAGGAGCAGGAGCAGGAGGATCGCGAAGGCCGCGACCCCCCAGACGAGGGGCGGCGCTCCGGTATCGATCCGCTCCTCGGCCTCGACGGCCATCAGGAGCGTGAGCGCGGCAGCGGTCATGGACGGGAGCCTACTGCGAGGTCACACCCGCAGCGGCCGTACCTCGCCCACCGAGGACACGACCGGGCGCCCCGGCTGGCTCGCGTCGCGCCTGTGCATCGTCGCCCGGTCCACCACCTCGAGGCCGACGACGGTCCACGGCGGCAGCCCGGCCGAGCGGCGATGCTCCCCCCACAGCCGCAACGCCATCGCGGCGGCGTCCTGGAGCGTCTCGGCCTGCTCCCAGTAGCGGACCTCGACGGTGTCCGGTGTGTAGTTGCACGACTGCAGGAACGGGTGCTCGTCGAGCAACCGGTGCAGCGCTGCCCGCACGGCGTCCTCGTCCCACGCCTCTCCGCTCAGGGTCAGGGTGACCAGCCAGTGCTCCACAACGTCCATCGTTGGCATACGACCATCGTCACCACGATGCGCGCGGCTGAACCCTCGAACCGGTCACGACTTGTTGCGCTCCGGGCCTTCGTCCAGGCGGATGTCGCGCCCCCGGGCGCCGAGCAGGTGCTCCGCGCCGGCCTGGAGCGTGGGCTCCCAGTCGAACACGACGGCGTCAGCACCCGGCCCGATCGCCACACCGTCGCCGGCCTCGGCGCCGGCCGCAACGAGCGCAGCCTCGACGCCGAGCCTTGCCAGTCGGTCGGCGAGGTAGCCCACCGCCTCGTCGTTGGCGAAGTCGGTCTGCCGGACCCAGCGCTCCGGCTTGCCGCCGAGGACCCGGAACACGTCTGGCTCCCGGACCACGGAGAAGCCGGCGTCGTCAACCGCCGGGGGTCGTAGCACGATCCGGCTGTCCTCCGGCGTGCCGCGGTCGTCGCGAGCTCGGCGTACGAGGGCCGCCATCGCGTACGCCAGGTCGGGCATGCCCTCGTGCGTCGCGGCGGAGATCTCGTGGACGGCGTACCCGCGCTCCTCGAGCATCGGGCGCACCATCGCGGCGAGCTCGCGCGCCTCGGGCACGTCGAGCTTGTTCAGCGCGACGAGAGCCGGTCGCTCGGCGAGATCGCTCCCGGTCGCTGCGTCGTAGGCCGCAAGCTCTGCGCTGATGGTGTCGAGGTCGGAGATCGGATCCCGGCCGGGCTCGAGCGTGGCGCAGTCGAGAACGTGGACGAGCGCGGCGCACCGCTCGACATGGCGCAGGAAGTCCAGCCCCAGGCCCTTCCCGGTGGAGGCACCCGGGATCAGACCAGGGACGTCCGCGACCGTGAACACGACCTCGCCGGCGCGGACCACCCCCAGGTTCGGCACGAGCGTGGTGAACGGGTAGTCGGCGATCTTCGGTCGGGCCGCGGACATGGCGGCGACCAACGACGACTTGCCCGCGCTCGGGAAGCCGACCAGGCCGACGTCGGCCACGGTCTTGAGCTCGAGCACCACATCGACGGTCTCGCCGTCGAGGCCGAGCAGTGCGAAGCCAGGAGCGCGGCGGCGCGAGGACGAGAGGGCCGCGTTGCCGAGCCCGCCCCTGCCACCGGCGGCCGCGACGTACCGGGTCCCGGCGCCGACCAGGTCGGCGAGGAGCTCGCCGTCAGGCGTCGACACGACCGTGCCGTCGGGGACGGCGAGCTCGATGTCCCCGCCGATGGAGCCGGTGCGCAGATCCCCCTGGCCCGGTGCACCGGACTGGGCTCTTCGGTGCGGCGACCGGTGGTAGTCGAGCAGCGTCGTGACGTTCGGGTCGACCACGAGGATCAGATCACCGCCGCGCCCGCCGTTGCCTCCGTCCGGGCCACCGAGCGGTCGGAACTTCTCCCGCCGTACGGATGCGCAGCCGTTCCCGCCGTTGCCGGCGAACAGGTGCAGGACGACGCGGTCGACGAAGGTGGGGATCGCCATCAGCGGTCCCGTTGCCGGGTCGTACAGGTGGGGCAGGTGATCAACGGTGCGGGGATGCTGGCCTACTCAGGTCCGGCTACTCGTCGCCGGGGACGATGTTCACGACCCGACGCCCGCGCCGGCGACCGAACTCCACCGCACCGCCGCTGAGCGCGAAGAGAGTGTCGTCCCCGCCTCGCCCGACGTTCTCGCCCGGGTGGAAGTGCGTGCCGCGCTGACGCACGATGATCTCGCCCGCGTTCACGAGCTGGCCGCCGAAGCGCTTCACGCCGAGGCGCTGCGCGTTGGAGTCACGACCGTTGCGCGTGGATGACGCGCCCTTCTTGTGGGCCATCTCGACCGACCTGCTTTCTCGTGCTGCTGATCAGGAGGACTTGGACGTGGACTTGGAGCCACCGGTCTCGATGCCGGTGATCTTCACCTGGGTGAGGCGCTGGCGGTGGCCCTGACGCTTCTTGTAACCCGTCTTGTTCTTGTACTTCTGGATCACGATCTTCGGGCCCTTGGTGTGGTCGACGACCTCGGCCGTGACCGTCACTTCGGTCAGGGCGTCCGCATCGGACGTGACGTCGTCGCCGTCGACCAGAAGCAGCGCCGGGAGCACGAACGAGGACCCGGGCTCGCCAGGGACACGATCGAGCTCGAACACGTCGCCGACCGCGACCTTTTCCTGCCTACCGCCACTGCGCACGATCGCGTACACCGCGACCCTCACTCTCGTTGTT
>JACCYY010000225.1 GCA_013696235.1 Sporichthyaceae bacterium
CCGCGCCGACCCGCCGCCGAACGTCTGGTGGGGCTGGAAGAACTTCATCGACGAGGACTCCCCGACGTTCACGCCGGACGAGACGATGCAGCTCGAGCCGGTGCCGCACTTCGTGTCCTACCAGTAGTGACGCGAGTCGTCCTCGAGGAGGCCCTTGGTCGCACCGGGACTCGAGGTCAGGCGGAGGGCTACCGTCACGAGCCATGGCGCGCAACGGGCGCGGTCCACCTCACCGCCTCGAGGGCAGGGTTGTCGACCTCGGCCGCCAGCACTCGGGCAGCCTCGGCGGCGACCCGGTCGCCCAGTCGCCCACGGTGCGCGTAGGCCCGAGCGACCAGCTCCCGCATCCCGGTCCTTGTGGCCAAGGCTTCGAGGTCGTCGATCCACCGCAATGTCTCACCCCGCCCATACTCGACGCCGATTGCGCACAGGGTGTCCAGGCAGGAGCCCTGGACCCACAGATAGGCGTCGGGGAGCCGCACACAGCGGTCACAAGCCTCGGCGATCCAGCGCACTGCGGTCTCGGCATCATCTGCGTGCGCGGCGACCAGACCCAGGCCCCGAGCCGCGTATCCCTCCCAGCAGGGATCGTCCAGCTGGACGGCCATGGCATGCGCATGCTCGTACGCCGCCGATGCCGCGTCGATCCTTCCCTCGGCCAGGTCGACGTCAGCGAGCAACGCCTCAGGGAAGGGCAGGAACGAGGTCCACCGGAGGACTCGGGTGAGATCCAGTCCTGCCGTCAGGCACTTGCGCGCTCGCTCGAGGTCATGACGAAGGAGGTGGACGCGGCCGCTGAATGTTCGCGCCCACGCTTCGATCTGGCCAGGCTGCCCAGCACAACTCGCGAGCCGGATCGCCTCGTCGAACGAGGCCAGCGCATCACCGTGGTGACCGACATCGGTCAGTGCAACGCCCTGGACCGCGAGCGCCCAGGCACGCTCGGTCGGTTCGTCACCGGCGAGCTCCGCCGCTTGCCTGAGCCACCTCTGCGCGCGGTCATAGCGACCCCTGAGCAGCTCGACGTAGCCCAGGTCCCGATGCGCCGGTGCTGCCGACGCCGGATCTCCGATCCGCTCGGCCACCTCGATCGCCTCGAGCAGGAGTCCGGCACCCTCGCCGTCGCGTCCCCGGAGTGTGTGCACCAGAGCAGAACCCAACGCGATCAACGCCCGGACCTGAAGCGGTCCGTCCTCCACCTCGTGAGCCTCGGTCACCGCCTGACGAAAGGCGCTGATCGCGACCTCCGCGGCCCCCGCGTCCAGGGCACCGAGGCCCGCCTCGAGGCGAGCGAGTGTCGTGGCGCGGCTCGGTGGCCGGTCGGGGAAGGCTCGCGGCGGTGGTTCCTGGTCCGCGGCCTGAAGGAGAGCGATCCCAGGCTCGGAGCCGAGCTCGCGCCGGAACACAGCCACACATGCATCCCGCTGGGTCCCGGCCGCGGCTCGGTCACCCATCGCCACGTACGCCCGGATCAGCAGCTCCTGAGCATCCTCGTCAAGCGGGTTCGCGGCCACGAGCCGGCTCGCCAGCTCCATCGCGCGGACACCGTCACCTGCGGAGAGTCTCGCTCTCGCCGCTTCCCGGAGCACGCCTTCGGCGGCCCCCGCAAGGCGCCGGCGGGTAGCCAGCAGCCATGCTTCGAAGCCCGGGCACGCAGGCAAGCTCTTGCCCTCCAGCAACTCCCGGCCCAGATCCGGAATGTCAATTGCCTGCACCCAAGTGCCTGCGGTCAGGGCATGCACGTCCACGAAAGAGCCATGCGGCAGGCGGAGGACGACCGGGTCCCCGGCGATGCTCGCCCCGTCGCCGAGCAGCCTGCGGATCTGGGTCAGGTTCCAGCTCAGCGCGTTGAGGGGGTCGTCCGCGTCGGCGAACAACAGCTGCGCGAGCCAGTGGCGGCTGGAGGCCGACTCGGTGGTCAACAGGTATGCGAGCAGCGCCCATGCCTTGCGGCCTCGCGGGGGCGGCTGCGGCACACCGGCCCTGACGACATGCGGCTGCGGCCCCAGCAGATGGATGGCCAGTGCAGTCGCCACGCTCGGATTCTCCCACCTCGTGGCTTTCTCACAGGCGGAATCACAGACCTCGGTATCAAACTCTCGGGAGGAACCCCAGGAGTCAGCGGCGAGGGAGAACCATCATGAGTCAAGGAGCCGCTGACCAACGACGAGCGACGCATGGACGCTGATGTCGCCCGGCCGCGTCAGTTCCTAGCCTCGATCAGGACTCACAGCTGAAGGGAAATCGACATGACCACGACAGCACCAGACGCGGTGGAAGCCGACCGCGCTCTCAAAGCCAAGCACCGAGCGATGTGGGGGCTCGGGAACTACCCAGCCGTGGCCACCGAGCTGATCGCCGAGCTCGGCCCGGTCCTGGTGGAAGCCGCTGGTATCGGCAGCGGTGACCGCGTCCTCGACGTGGCAGCCGGGTCGGGCAACACCGCGATCCCAGCGGCGCTGGCAGGCGCTCAGGTGGTGGCGAGCGACCTGACGCCGGAGCTGTTCGAGCGTGGACGCCAGGACGCGGCGGCCCGCGGAGCCGAGCTGGAATGGGTCGAGGCCGACGCTGAGTCCCTTCCGTTCCCCGATGGCGACTTCGACGCGGTCGTGTCCAGCGTCGGGGTGATGTTCGCCCCGCACCACCAGGCGACCGCTGATGAGCTGGTCCGGGTATGCCGGCCCGGTGGCACGATCGGGTTGATCAACTGGACTCCGGAGGGCTTCATCGGTCAGCTGTTCGCGACGATGAAGCCGTACGCGCCTCCGCCGCCGCCCGGAGCTCAGCCACCCCCGCTGTGGGGAAACGAGGACCATGTTCGAGAGCTCCTCGGCGATCGGGTGACCGACCTGACGGCCGAGCGCAAGTCGGTCACCGTTGACCACTTCGGCGAGCCCGACGGGTTCCGCAACTACTTCAAGGCCAACTACGGCCCGACCATCGCCACGTACCGGTTCATCGCTGACGACCCGGGGCGGGTGGCCGAGCTGGACCAGGCGATCGACGACCTCGCCAGGCGGTTCGACCAGGGCGGTGGGGCGTTGGACTGGGAGTACCTGCTGCTGGTCGCGCGCAAGCGCAGCAGCTGAGCCACCGGCCAGTCGACTCACCCGTCCAGCCGCTTGTGCAGGTGCTGGCCGGTGAGGGAGTGGGTGGCCTCGGCGAGCGCGGCGGGCGGACCCTCGAAGATCACCTGACCACCGTCGTGCCCGGCGCCTGGACCGAGATCGAGCACCCAGTCGGCGCGGGCGACCACGTCGAGGTTGTGCTCGATCACGATCACGGTGCGTCCACGGTCGACCAGCCGGTCGAGCAGGTTGATCAGGTTGTCGACGTCGTCCATGTGCAGGCCGGCGGTCGGCTCGTCGAGGACGTAGACGGCGCTGTCCGTCGCCATCTCGATGGCCAGCTTCAGGCGCTGCCGCTCGCCGCCGGACAGGGTGTTCAGCGGTTGCCCGAGCGAGATGGAGGCGAGCCCGACGTCGTGCAGCCCGCCGAGCATCGAGCGGACCGCCTTCTCGGTGAAGAAGTCCCGTGCCTCCACCACCGACATCGCCAGGACGTCGGCGATGTTGCGCCCGCGCAGCTCGCACGTCAGCACCTGGTCGGTGAAGCGCTTGCCGTCGCACGCCTCGCACGCACTCGCAACACCAGCCATGAACGCCAGGTCGGTGTAGATCAGTCCGAGCCCCTTGCACTCGGGGCAGGCGCCCTCGGAGTTGGCGCTGAACAGTGCCGGCTTCACCGAGTTGGCCTTGGCGAATGCCTTGCGGATCGGCTCGAGGATGCCGGTATAGGTGGCCGGGTTCGACCGCCGTGACCCGCGGATGCCGCCCTGGTCGATGATCGTGACGTCGGCATTGCCGCGGGGCAGGCAGCCATGGATCAACGAGCTCTTGCCGGAGCCGGCGACCCCGGTGAGCACGCCACGCGGGATCTCGACGGTCACGTCTCCCAGGTTGTGCAGGGTCGCGTGCTCGATGAGCAGGTGCCCCGCCGCGGCTCGGCTCGTGGACTTGATCGTCTGGTGCTTCCCCAGGTGCTGACCGGTCACCGTCTCGGCCGTGACCAACCCGGCGACGTGGCCCTCGTACACGATCTCCCCGCCGTGCTGACCGGCACCGGGGCCCATGTCGACAACATGGTCGGCGATCGCGATGACCTCGGCCTTGTGCTCGACCACGAGGACGGTGTTGCCCTTGTCGCGCAGCTGGATCAGCAGTCCGTTCATGTTCTGCACGTCGTGCGGGTGCAGGCCGATCGTCGGCTCGTCGAAGACGTACGTGAGGTCGGTGAGGCTCGAACCGAGGTGGCGCACCATCTTCACGCGCTGCGCCTCACCCCCGGACAGCGTGGAGGACTCGCGGTCGAGGCTCAGGTAGCCGAGGCCGATCTGCACGAAGTCGGCGAGCGTGTGCTGCAGCGTGATCATCATCGGACCGGCTTGAGGCGCGTCGACGCT
>JACCYY010000084.1 GCA_013696235.1 Sporichthyaceae bacterium
CCGACGTGTCCGGGGTCGTCTCGATCGGTGCGCGCCCGGCGTGAGCCGCCTCGACGACTAGGTCCGCTGGGCTGCCAGCCGCCCGAGCGCGACCGCCGTGCGGAGCGTGTAGCCGCCCCGCGCGTCGGTTGGCACGTGACCGGCCAGGTCAGCCGCCCGACGCAACCGGTAGCGCACCGTGTTCGGGTGGACGAACAGCGCGCGGGCGGTGGCCTCCACGGACAGAGCCTGCTCGAGGTAGGTGGTGACGGTGTCGAGCACTGCCGGTACGGCCGCCAGCGGCGCGTACACCTCGTCGACGAGCTGACGCCGGGCGACCGGGTCCCCGGCGATCGCCCGCTCGGGGAGCAGGTCCTCGGCGGCGACCGGTCGAGGTGCGCCGGGCCAAGCCGCGGCGGCCCGGAACCCGGCGATCGCGGCGCGAGCGGACCGGCCGGCCGCGGCGATGCCGTCGACGACCGGTCCGACAACGAGCGGGCCCGGACCGAACGATGCTGCCAGCGTCGCCACTACCGTGACCGGGTCCGCGCGGCCACCCACCACGGCCAGCAGACGATCACCATGCGTGCCGGTCAGGAGGTCCACGTGCGCGAGTCGGGCGTCTCGCCGCAGGCGCTCGGTGTTCTGCTCGGGCTCGCCGACCGGGGTGGCTCCGACGGCGACGGCGACCAGACGATTCGGACCCCACCCGAGCGCGGCCGCCCGGGAGCGCAGCGCGTCGTCGTCCTCCCCGCGCACGACACCGTCGACCACCAGGGACTCGAGCCGCGCGTCCCACGCCCCCCGGGTCTCGGCCGCCTGTGCGTACACCTCGGCCGCGGCGAACGCGACCTCGCGGGAGTAACGGAGGACGGCCTCGCGGAGCAGTGCCCGCTCGTCCTCGTCCGGCAGCATGTCGGCGTAGCGCTCGACCACGTCGACCGTGGACCGGACCAGCTCGACGGCCTGGCGGAGCGTCACCTCGCGCGCGACCTCGCGCGGTGCCGACCCGAAGACGTCGGCGGTGATCGTCGGTACCGCGCCCGGGTTGCGGAACCACTCGATGAACGCCGCGATGCCGGCCTGGGCAACGAGGCCTACCACCGAGCGGGTGACGGCCGGCAGGGCTCCGTACCAGGGGAGTGTCTCTCCCATCTGCGTGATCGCCGACGTTGCCAGCTGACCGCTGGACCGCTCGAGCTGGACGGCAATCGCGCCGCGCTGGCCCGAGGGCGCATCGCTCCGCTCCGCTGCGCTGCGCTGCTCATCGCCGCGCTCACGGGAGGGCGCGGTGCGTACCGGTCGGTGAGGCATGGACGGAGTGTGCCGGAAACCCGGCGCGCACCGGGACGACGGGCTGCGCCAACGGCGGAACCCGGATGACTACGTCCTCAGCGGTGCCGAGGTGCGTGGAGGTCCCCCGCCCGGACCGAGCCCCGTCCGGTGCACGGCTTCGGGTGCTCTGGGTACCACCTGAGCGGATCTCGAGCGTCCGGGTCGCCAACTTGCCGCTCGGGATGCATGCCTACGAGGACGCACTCGCCTTCCCGGTGGCCGACCTCCCAGGTGCCGACCACCTCGTCGGCGCGGTGTACGACCGGTTCGGCAACCTGATCGACGCGTCGCAGCGCGCACGCCCGGGACCTCGTTGGCGCAGCAACCCCAAGATGCTCACCGACCTCGACTCCCGGACGGCGGACGAGGCGCTCCATCTTCCCGGTCGGACGTACTTCGGCGGGCAGCTCGGCCACGTGTTCGGCCACGTGCTGCTCGAGACGCTCGCGCGGTTCTGGCGCGACCTCGACTACGCGAGCTACGACCAGGTCGTGCTGTACCCGATCGGCCAGCCGGCTCGGGAGATCGTCGTCCCAGAGCTGACTCTGCAGGTGCTCGCGCTCGTCGGCGTCCGGAGAGAGCGCGTGCACGTGGTTCAGCGGCGTCTGGTCCGGTTCGACCTGATCGACGTCGTCCCGTCGCCGATTCGCCTGGTCAAGACGGTCGACCCGCGGATGCTCGCGGTCTTCGACCGGATCGCGAACGCGGTCGTCCCGGTGGTCGTGGCGCGGGACGCCCCGCGCATCTACCTGAGTCGTAGCCGTCTCGCGGATGGGCGGCGGGCGACCAACGAGAGCGAGATCGAGGCGATGATGACGGCGCACGGGTTCGCTGTCATCCACCCCCAGCAGCTGCCGCTGCTCGAGCAGATCGCGCTGGCGAGGCGGGCGGAGATCATCGCCGGCTGCGACGGCTCGGCGTTGCACATCGCCGCGTTCGCCCGCCCCGGTACGAGGCTCTTGGCGCTGGACTCCCGACCCACGCCGAACCAGGTGCTGCTCGGGTGGGCCCGCGGCCTCGACGCCGTCCATGTGGACGCGCTCGCCGGCGACCGGGCGAGTCGGACGGACGCATGGACGGCGAACCTCGATCGGGTGCGCGACGCCGTCGACCTGCGGCTGGCCGCCGAGGCCTGAGCACAGTCCCCGACGGCGGTCCGATCAGGGGCGGAGGAGATCCACCATGACATCTGCGGCCGCGTGGCAGAGCCGATGGGTCGCCACGAAGTGGTCGAGGTCAGCCGGGTCGACGAACCGGCTCTCGGCCACCTCGCTCGCCGGGTGCACGAACGGGCCGTCTGACACAGTCTCGAAGAGCTGGCCGATCTCGTTCGAGTCCGCACCGTCGTAGCGGTAGTCCGAGACCAGCTGCAACGACGTGGTGATCCCGGCCTCCTCGGCGAGCTCGCGAGCGGCCGCGGCGGCATAGGACTCACCGACGGCGACAGCACCCCCGAACCCGAGATCCCACTCGCCGGGTGCGCTGGACTTGGTCTCGGCCCTGCGGTGCGCGAGGATCTGGCCGCGCGTCGAGCGCACGACGACGAAGGCCGTACGGTGCCGCAACCGTTCGGCCCGGACCTGAGCTCGGTCCGCAACCTCGATCACGACGTCGTCGGCGTCGACCACCTCGACCGGCTCCTGCACCGCCGGCTCGTGCGCCTCGTGAGACACGTCCGGAGTCTCCCAGGACCGTGTCGCCGGCGCACATGGTCGAGCTCAGGTCGAGCCGGGCGCGGGGAGCAGGCCGCGCTCGATCGCGACCGTGACGGCATGGGTCCGGTCGTCCACGCCGAGCTTGGCGAACGCGCGCTGCAGATGTGTCTTCACCGTTGCCTCCCCGATGAAGAGCTCGCGACCGATGTCTGCGTTGGACAGGCCACGCGCGACCCCGCCGAGCACCTCGAGCTCGCGCGGCGTCGGAGCGTCGGCCGGTCGTGCGCGCATGCGGTTGACCAGCCGCGCCGCGATCGGGGGAGCGAGCACGGTCCCGCCACGAGCGGCGGCTCGTACGCCATCGATCAGGACGAGCCGAGGGGTGTCCTTGAGCAGGTAGCCGGTCGCGCCCGCCTCGACGGCGCGCACGATGTCGGCGTCGGTGTCATACGTCGTGAGGACCAGGACGTACGTCCCCGGGTACGTGGTGGCGATCCGCTCGGTCGCCCAGACACCGTCGTGACCGGGCATGCGCAGGTCCATGAGCACGAGGTCCGGGTGCAGGGCTCCGACCAGGGCCAGCGCCTCGTCGCCGCTGGCGGCCTCGCCGACGACGTCGATGTCGACCTCGGCCGAGAGCAGGCTGGACAGCCCGGACCGCACGACCGGATGGTCGTCTGCGACGACGACCCGGATCATGTCGCGGCCGGCGCCGCGGTGCCCCGGGTGGTCGCCGGCAGCCGCACCCGGATCAGCGTGCCGGCGCCGGGTGCGCTGTCGACCTGGAGCTGTCCGCCGGCGTCCTCGACCCGGCCGCGCATCCCGGCCAGGCCGAAGCCGCCATGGGTGAGCACCGTCGGCTCGAAACCACTTCCGTCGTCGGTCACCTCGATGGCCGCGTGACCGTCTGCACCGGTGCTGAGGACGATCTCCACGCAGGCTGCCGCGGCGTGCTTCCGAACGTTTGCGAGCGCTTCCTGGGCGGTCCGCAGGAGCACAACCTGGTGTGCCGTTGAAAGCACGGCGCCTCGGTCGTCGCCGGTCCGGGCCGAGACGGTGACCCGGACCCCGGTCTCGGACTCGAACCGGGTGGCCAGACGCTGCAGCGCCTCGACGAGCGTGGTGTCGTCGAGCCCGAGTGGTGAGAACGCGGCGACGAGGGCGCGCGCCTCGCCGAGGTTGTCGCGAGCGATGTCTTCGATGGCGCCGAGTCGCGCGAGCGCCTGCCCTCGGTCACCGCGCGCGACCAGCGCCTGCGCTGCTCCGGTGAGCGTGATGATCCCGGTGAAGCCCTGCGCGAGAGTGTCGTGGATCTCCCTCGCGATCCGTTCTCGTTCGGCCACGACCCCCGCTGCGTGGTGCGCCGCGGCGAGCTCGGCCTGGGTCCGCTTCAGCGTTCGGATCAACTCGGCCCGCTGCTCGCTCTCGTCGATGATCTTCGAGACCCAGGTGCCGAACACCAGGCTGACCAGGACGCTGACCGACCACCACGGCAGGTTGGCGATGAACACGTTGCTCGACCAGCCCGACCTGGCCATCTCCGCGACCGCGAGTCCGCAGATGATGAGAAACGTGTACGCGACGCCCTCGCGCACCCGCTCGCTGAAGACCCAGACCTGCGGGAATGCGATGAACAGCAGGAACCCGGCCTCCGGCTGCAGATAGACCAGCGCTCCCACCACGAGCGCGAGAACGACCCGATAGGTATGCCGTGGACGCGCCTTACGGGTCCGGATCGCTGGTCGCCCGACCAGCGCATAGGTCCCACCGAGGAGCCCGAGCAGCGCGAGCGCCCACGCGAGCTCGCCGCCGGTGGGGCCACCGGCGAGCATGATGACCAGGACGACTCCCAGCATCGCCCAGAACGCGACATCCCACCCCACGACTGTCCGGACGAAGAACCCGGTCTCACTCATGGCAGCGGACTGGTCGGCTCCGCGAGGGCTGTGGTGCTGGTCCGCGGTGGTCGACTGTTCGCTCACCCGACCCATGATGCCGCGCTCAGACCGAGCCGCGAGGTGTCCAGCGGAACAAGAAGCGGCAGGCGATCAGGCCGAGGACGAGCCAGATCGCGAGCACGATCGCGGTCGTGCCGTGCTCCCACGAGCCGCTCGCCTCGAGGGCCGCCATCTGCTCGGGCAGGAACACCGATCGCATGCCCTGGGCCAGCCACTTGAGCGGGAACAGCGCTCCGAGCTGCTGCATCCAGCTGGGCAGCTCGTAGAACACGAAGAAGACCCCGGAGACGAACTGGAGGATGATCACGGTCGGGGTGACGATCGCGGCCGCGCTGCGGGCCGAACGCGGGATGGCTGAGAACGCGATACCCAGCACCGTGCCGCCGGCCGAGCCGAGCACGAAGATCCAGCCCAACGTCGCCCACGCTCCGAGGGAGCCAGGCGGCTCGACGTCGAGAAGCAGTGCAGAGATGGCGAGCAGGATGGCGATCTGCAGCACGCTCGTCACGACGACGAGTCCGATCTTCCCGAGGAAGTACGCGAGCGGGGGCATCGGCGTTCCCCGCAGACGCTTCAGGGTTCCGTCGTCGCGTTCGAGTGCGATGGCGA
>JACCYY010000101.1 GCA_013696235.1 Sporichthyaceae bacterium
CCAGCCGAGCTCGGTGCGACCACGCTCGAGCCGGTCTCCTACCGGCTGCGCTACCCCGACGGCCCGCGCGACGCCGAGTCACTCATGATCGACCCTGTCGACGGCCGGCTCTACGTCGTGACCAAGAGCGGGGTCGGCGGTGGGAGCCTGTACGCCGCACCGGCCGGGCTCGAGCCCGACGCGACCCATGACCTCACCCTGGTCGGCCGCGTCCGATCGTTTGTCACGGATGGCAGCTTCACGCCGGACGGTCGACAGGTGCTGCTCCGGGCGGTGTCCGGCCTCTCGAAGGCCCAGACCGTAGCGGTGGTGCTGGACGTCGTGCGGGGCGAGGACGGCAGCGTGACCCAGCTGGTCGAGACCGGGCAGGTCGCGCTGCCCGACCAGGAGCAGGGTGAGTCACTCACGGTCACCACGGACGGGCAGACGATTCTCGTCGGCAGCGAGGGCACTGACGAACCGGTCTGGGCGGTCCCGCTGGTCACGGCGGCGCAGCCGTCGGCCACGCCCTCGGGCTCGTCCGGCCCGGTCACCGCGACGGCAGCGGGACCCTCGCGACCGGACCAAGCAGTGCCCGACCCGGACGCCTGCCGTCTGGCGGACCCGACCTCCTGCCTCGACGAACCCACCTGGTGGTTGGCCGCCCTCGGCGTTGCGCTGGCGGCAATGCTCGTGGCTGTCCTCGCCGTCCTGCGCCGCTCCGCCTCCAACCGATGATCAGCACCAGAGATCGCGGGTCAGGTGGTCAGAGGCGCTCGACGATGTAGTCGATGCAGGCCGTGAGCGACTGGACGTCGTACGGATCGACCGCCGGGTACATCCCGATCCGCAGCTGGTTGCGACCGAGCTTGCGGTAGGACTCCGTGTCGACGATGCGGTTGGCCCGAAGCACGGCCGCGATCGTCTCCGCGTCGACGCCGTCGTCGAAGTCGATCGTTCCGACCACGGGTGAGCGGGACGCCGGGTCCGCGACGTACGGGCTGGCGAAGTCGCGGGCCTCGGCCCAGCCGTAGAGGTACGACGCCGAGCGAGCCGAGCGGGCCGCGGACCACGCGAGCCCGCCGTTGGCGTTGATCCAGTCCAGCTGCTCGGCGAGCAGGAGCAGCGTCGCGATGGCCGGGGTGTTGTACGTCTGGTCCAGCCGCGAGTTCTCGATCGCGATCCCGAGGTCGAGCGACGCCGGGACGTAGCGTCCGGCGGTGGCGATCTCGGCGACCCGCTCGACCGCACCGGGCGACATCGCCGCGAGCCAGAGCCCACCGTCGGAGGCCATGCACTTCTGCGGCGCGAAGTAGTAGACGTCGAACTCGGCTGGGTCGACCGGCACGCCGCCGGCGGCACTGGTGGCGTCGACCAGCACGAGCGCGCCCGCGTCGGCGCCGCGCGGACGCACCACCGGCGCAATCACCCCGGTCGAGGTCTCGTTGTGGGTGAGCGCGTACGCGTCGACCCCGGCCTCAGCCGCCAGGACCGGCGCAGTGCCCGGTGGCGCGTCCACCACGGTGGGCTCCTCCAGCCAGGGCGCGCGTCTCGTGACCGTGACGAACTTCGCCGAGAACTCGCCGAACGACGCGTGCCGGCTGCGCCGGCGGATCAAGCCGAACGCGGCGGCGTCCCAGAACGCAGTCGTCCCACCGTTGCCCAGCACGACCTCGTACCCCTCGGGCAGGTCGAACAGCGACGACACGTCCGCCCGGATGCGGCTCACCAGACGCTTGACCGCCGGTCGGCGGTGCGACGTCCCGAGCAGGACGGCACCACTCGCCGTGAGCGAGGCGATCGCCTCGGGCCGGATCTTGGACGGTCCCGACCCGAACCGGCCGTCGACCGGTTGCAGGTCGGCGGGGAGGCAGATGCTCGGGACTGGCGGGCTCTTCACTGCGCCATGCTCGCACCGTCGGCGGACCACGGTCTCGGGCTCCGGCCAGATCGGTTCAGGTCCCCGGACCTGACCATCCGTCCACCTCGCTCGGCGCGCGGGCGGACGGCCCGACGTAGGTCGCGGCGGGTCGTACGAGGCGGCCGAGCCCGTGCTGCTCGAGGATGTGCGCGCTCCACCCAGCGGTCCGGGCACAGGTGAACATGGAGGTGAACATCGAGGGCGGCACCTCGGCGAAGTCGAGCACGACAGCCGCCCAGAACTCGACGTTCGTCTCGATCGCGCGATCCGGCCGGCGCTCCCGCAGCTCGGCCAGCGCCGCGTCCTCGAGTGCGAGGGCGGCCTCGAAGCGCGGCGCGCCGGCCTCCCGAGCCGTCCGGCGAAGGACGCGCGCACGCGGGTCCTCGGCGCGGTAGACGCGGTGGCCGAAGCCCATCAGCCGTTGCCCAGCGTCGAGCACCGACGCGACGTACCCCTTGGGATCGCCGCTGCGCTCGACCTCGGAGACCATGTGCAGCACGCGCGAGGGGGCGCCACCGTGCAACGGGCCGGACATCGCACCGATCGCGGCCGAGAGGCTGGCTGCGACGTCGGCCCCGGTCGAGGCGACCACCCGCGCGGTGAACGTCGAGGCGTTCATGCCGTGCTCGGCAGCCGACGTCCAGTACGCATCGATCGCGCGGACGTGCTCGGGGTCCGGCTCGCCGCGCCAGCGGATCATGAACCGCTCGGCGATCGTCGTGCCCTGGTCGACCTCTCGTTGCGGCACCATCGGCCGACCGACGCCGCGAGCGGACTGAGCGACGAAGCTGAGCGCCATCACCGATGCCCGTGCGAGGTCGTCGCGCGCCTGGCCCGGGCCGACGTCGAACAGCTGCTGGAACCCCCAGATCGGGGCCAGCATGGTGAGCGCGCTCTGCACGTCGACCCGGACGTCGCCGGAGTGGATCGGCAGCGGGAACGGCTCGGCCGGCGCGAGCCCGGGCTCGAACGAGTCGTCGACGAGCAGGCCCCACACCCGTTCGAACGCCACCTTGCCGACCAGGTCCTCGATGTCGACGCCCCGGTAACGCAGCGCGCCGCCGTCCTTGTCCGGCTCGGCGATCGCCGTCTCGAAGGCGACGACGCCCTCCAGGCCGGGCTTGAAGTCCGACATCAACACGCTCCGCGCTCGTAGGTAAGCAGGACCATAGTGACCGCACATGTCCGCCAGGCGCCGGAAGCTCGGCCGCGGCTCGGACGTGCCCCGTCGCGGTCTGGTGCCAGGCGATTGGTAGAACGGTCTGGTGACGCAGGACCGGTTGAGCGCCCTTCGCCGGTCGTACGCGCTGCGCGGGCTGGACGAGCGCGACCTCGCGCCGGACCCGATCGGCCAGCTGTCGAGGTGGCTCGACGACGTCGTCGCGGCTGACCTCCCGGAGCCGAACGCGATGGTCGTGGCCACCGCCGACGCGCAGGCCCGACCCGCGGTCCGCTACGTCCTGCTCAAGGGTCTGGACGTGCGTGGGCTCGTGTTCTACACGAACTACGACTCCGCCAAGGCGGGCGCCCTCGGTGCGAACCCCGTCGCGAGCGTGCTGTTCCCCTGGCACGCGCTGGAGCGCCAGGTCCGGATCAGCGGGCCGGTGACCAAGATCGACACCGCGGAGAGCGAAGCCTATTTCAGGTCCCGTCCGTACGGCTCCCAGATCGGTGCCTGGTCGAGCCCGCAGTCCACGGTCGCCGGGTCGCGCGCCGAGCTGGACGGGTCGTACGAGGCGGTCGCCCGAAGGTTCCCCGAGGGCTCACCGGTGCCGCGCCCGGACTTCTGGGGTGGCTACCGCGTTGCCGTCGAGGCCGCCGAATTCTGGCAGGGCAGGCAGAACCGCTTGCACGATCGGCTGCGCTACCGCCGCGGCGGGACCGGTGCGTGGCTGGTCGAGCGGCTCTGGCCCTGACGCGAACTGGCAAGCACGTCCTCGGGCCGGGGGAAAGAACGACCCGCGGGCACGTACTCCACGCTCGCCGGGATCGACGAGCCCGAAGTGCCGGGTGGACTGGCCCGGCGCCCGCGGGTCGGGTCACTGCCTGGAACTCGCCGGCCGTCGGTCCGTCCTGGGACGGGTCCGCCGTGATCCGGTGGGTCCGAACGGCTAGCGGGCAGCCACCTCACAAGTCCAGGTACTACTCATGCGTTGGACCACCTCCCTTCTGTGTACGAAGCACGCTACGTCAGCGCGGGCGCGGGCTCAACGGTGTTCTTCAGACGGCTCGGGGTAGCCTCGCGGTCGGTCCCGGGCGGTGGGCGGCAGCAGCGAGGACGAGGTGGACGACGCGGGACCGGTGATCGACCCGGCTGCCAGGAGCGGCGAGCGCTCACGCTTCGGGCGCGCCGCGCGCGCAGTCGCGATCGACGTCTCGCTGCTGCGCGACAACCCCGCCTACCGACAGCTGTGGGTCGGCTTGACGGTGTCGCAGCTGGGCTCGGCGATGACCCTCGTCGCGGTGCCGGTCCAGGTGTACGCGCTGACGAAGTCCTCCCTGGCGGTGGGCATGCTCGGCCTGGTCGGCCTGGTCCCACTGATCGTCTTCGGCCTGTACGGCGGCGCGCTCGCTGACGCACTCGACCGCCGCCGGCTGGCTCTGCTGACGTCCACCGGGTTGCTGGTGACCAGCGCCGTCCTGGTTGCTCAGGCTGCGCTCGACCTGGACCAGCTCTGGCTCATCTACGCCGTCGTCGCGGTCCAGGCAGCCCTCTTCGCGATCGACAACCCGACCCGGAACGCGATCATCCCGAGGGTGGTCGAGCCGGGACGGCTGCCCACGGCGAACGCGCTCGCCCAGCTGACGTTCAACCTCGGGTTCACCGTCGGTCCGCTGATCGCCGGGGTCGTGATCACCGTGGCCGGGCTGGAGACCGCCTATGCCATCGACGCGGCGTCGTTCCTGGCAGCGGTCTACGCGCTGTCCCGACTTCCACCGCTGCCGCCGGACGGGAACGCCCGGCGGGCCGGGTTGCGGTCGGTGCTGGAGGGGCTGCGCTTCGTCTCGACCCGCACCATCCTGCTGGTCAGCTTCCTCGCCGACATCGCCGCCATGGTCCTGGTGATGCCCAAGGCGCTCTACCCAGAGCTGGCTGAGACCGTCTTCGCCGGCGGACCGGACACCGTTGGTCTGCTCTTCGGCGCGATGGGAGCCGGCGGGCTGGTGGCCGCGGCGCTCGGCGGCTGGATGAGCCGGGTGCACCGGCACGGCTTGGCGGTGCTGGTCGCGGTCGCCGCCTGGGCACTGGCGATCATCGGCTTCGGGCTGTCACCGGTCCTGTGGCTTGCGCTGGGCTTCCTCGCGCTCGCCGGCGCTTCCGACCTGGTCAGCGCGGTGTTCCGGACCAGCATCCTGCAGGCGGCCGCGCCGGATGAGATGCGCGGGCGGCTGTTCGGGCTCAACATCATCGTCGTCACCGGCGGCCCGCGGTTGGCCGACGTCCGCGCGGGAGCCGTGGCCGTGCTGTTCTCCCCGACCGTTGCGGTGATCAGCGGTGGGATCACCTGCCTGGTCGCCCTCGTCCTCCTGCTGATGCGGTTTCCCGCCTTCGCCCGCTACGACGCGCGGCCGCCGCTGCCGCCCGGGTGATCTCGTCGTTGCCCGGATAGCGTCAACGACGTGCGCATCGAATTCAACGCCTCCGAGCGGTGCAGCGTCGGCGTCGAGTGGGAGCTCCAGCTCGTCGATCTGGAGAGTCGTCAGCTCGCGTCCGCGGCCAGCCAGCTCCTCGGCGAGATCCGGCCCGAGGGCGAGCTCGACCACCCGCTGGCCAAGCACGAGCTGCTCGAGTCCACGATCGAGGTGATCACCGGCATCTGCAGCACGGTGGCCGAGGCGCAGGCAGACCTCGCTGGCACCGTCGCCGTCGTCGCGGAGCACGCGGCGGCACGCGGCCTGGGGCTCATGTGCTCGGGCACGCACCCGATCACCGACTGGACCACGCAGACGATCAGCCCCAGTCCTCGCTACGCCAGGCTGATCGAGGACAACCAGTGGTTGGCGCGGCAGCTGCAGATCTTCGGCGTGCACGTGCACGTCGGGGTCCGCTCGGTCGACAAGGTCATCCCGATCGTCAACGCGCTCACGGCGTACGTCCCGCACTTCCTTGCGCTGTCGGCGTCCTCGCCGTACTGGATCGGCGAGGACACCGGTCTCGCGTCGGTCCGGTGCAAGATCTTCGAGGGGCTGCACACGGCCGGACTCCCGTACGCGCTGACCGGCTGGGCCCAGTTCGAGCACTACATGGAGACGATGATCACCACCCGCACGATCGAGTCGGTGCGTGAGGTGTGGTGGGACATCCGTCCGCACCCGACGTTCGGCACGGTCGAGCTGAGGATCTGCGACGGGCTTCCGACCCTCGACGAGATCGGCGCGGTCGCCGCGCTCTCCCAGTGCCTGGTGGAGCGCCTCGACCGGGAGCTCGACCAGGGCCGCGTCCTGCCGACGCCGGAGCCGTGGGTGGTCAAGGAGAACAAGTGGCGCGCGGCGAGGTACGGCCTCGACGCCGGGATCATCATCGACGAGCACGGCTCGGTCGGGCCGGTCCGAACCGCGATCACGGACCTCGTCGACGAGCTCGCCCCGATCGCGCGGAGCCTGGGGTGCGAGACCGAGCTCGAGTCCGTGCGGCGGATTCTCGACCTGGGCGCCAGCTACCAGCGTCAGCGCGCGGTCGCGGCTGCCAGCGGCGGCGATCTCAGCGCGGTCGTGGACAGCCTGCTCGCCGAGATGCGCGACGGGCTGCCCCCCGCCGATCCGCCCCTGACTGCGGCTGATCACGGAGCTGCCAGCCGGTTGAACACCTCAGGGTCGACCCGGACCCAGACCGCCTCGGCCCGAGCGAGCAGCGCGGTGTCCCCGCCGTAGAGGGTCGTCGACGTCGAGCTCCGGCGGTCGTCGGTCTGGTCGAGCCGGCCGACCACGACGCAACGTTCGTCGACGCGGGGGAGGCGGAGCACCTCGGCGGTCATCGTGCCGAGCACCATCGGCCGGCCGGTGAGGTCCGACGACCACCCGCCCGGGCAGTCCAGCGCGGCCCAGACGATCTCGGCCGGCACGGTGCCATCGGCTGCCGCGACCGACGAGTCCGGCCGCCACGTACAGGCGGTGAGCCCGG
>JACCYY010000102.1 GCA_013696235.1 Sporichthyaceae bacterium
ATGAGCAGCCGGCCGGGGAGCAGCCCGAAGCCGACGAGCACGACGGCACCGACCCTCGCGACGACCCTGGGGTCGGGCCCGCGCACTATCCCGGCACCGAGCGAGCCGAGGACCTCGGCGGCTGACCTGGTGATCGTCGACGACCGACGTCTGGCCTCCAGACGCTCGCTGACGCAGACTGTTGCGCCTGTGCCGGGCGAGCGTTCTGGGGGCCGACCTTGATCACCTCATCCACGGGTCCATCGAGGAGCCAGCCACAGCCCGACGGCGCGAGTGGCCCGGTGCTGTTCGTCCGCTACGCCTACCCGCCGAACCTGCACGGGTACTGCGGGCCGAACGACACCGGTTCCTTTGTCGCGTACGGCCGGACCGGCCAGATCGACACCGGGTTCGTCGAGCTCGCCCAGGCGTTCAGCGGCGCGTGGCCCTACCTCGAGCTGATCGCCGGCGCCACCGGCATCTCCGATCCGCTTGATCATCGGGTGGTCGAGGCGTACTGGGTGGGCAACCCGCTCCTGGACCGGGTCGGTCCGGTCGCCCTCGGCGGCTCCATGGAGGAGCGGTTCCGGCGGACGACCGGTCGCCAGTTCGGCTCTCTCACCGAGGGTGTGCTGGCCGGCGGTGTGCCCCACCACAGCTTCCACGTGTTCTGCATCTACCCATGGGTCGGCCTGCTCGGTCATGACCGGCGCGGCGCGGACGCCCTCAACGTCCTGGACCGGTGCCGCATCCGCTGGGGACAGGTGCAGTCGGTGACCGGCGAGCAGGCCGTCATCGAGTCGCGCCCGCTCCGCTTCGACGGCAGGCGGCTCTCCCTCGGCGAGCCGGAGCGGGAGATCGCCCAGTGCAGCCTCGCCGGTACGGAGGTCGGCGGCGAGCTCCGACCTGGGGACTGGGTGTCCCTGCACTGGGAGTGGGTCTGTGACCGGCTGACCGAACGCCAGGTCGCGATCCTCCGCCGCTACACGCTCCTCCACCTCGCCGTCGTCAACGAGCGAGTGGCGAACTCCGGCGCCGTGCTGGCGCTGGGCTGAGAGCCTCGGCCGCCTCGATCCGCACAGTCGGACCTCCGGACAGGTCGACCCGCTTTGAGCCGGACACCACGTGGCGAGGGCCGACCTCGAGGGCAGCGAGATCTGTGTGACGCGACGAACGAGAGAATCCAAGCCCCGTCACACAAGCACTCAGCCGGGGCCTCGGCTAGCACGAACTGGCCTCTCGACGCTCCTGTGGCCGTCAGATCGAGCTGGCGTCGGGTTCGGCGAAGACCACGACATTGTCGGCGTATCCCCCCGCGTTTGCGTCGAAGGGACCGCCGCAGGTGATGAGTACCAACCGCTCCTGGACGTCTTGGGAGAAGACCTCGCCCGCTGGCAACGCCGCCTTGGCGTACTGCCGACGCCCGGTGACCCGGTAATAGTGGACGTCCCCCGAGGCGCTCTGCGTGAGCACGGGGTCTCCGGGCTCGAGCTCACGGAGATGCACAAAGGTGCCGAGCCCCTCGGTGGCACTGTCGATGTGCCCGTCGATCAGGATGCTGCCCTGTCCCTGACCCGGGCGGGCCCCCGAGCTCCACCAGCCCAAGACGTCCGGGTTCGCCGGGACGTCCAGGGCTCCGTCGCCGTCGACAGCGACGGGGACGATTTCAGCCGAGAGGCCCAGGCTGGGGAGCTCGAGCCGGACCGGTGGGGCAAGGTTCGGCGACGCCTGCACAGGGTCTACGGCCGGTTGTGCGCGCCGCGTCAGCATGTCGCCGACGCCGACCGGAGCGCCAGCGGTGATCTCGGCGGGAACGTCCGGTACGTATCCCACCTCGGAGGCAGCCAAGGGGCGCAATGACGCAGCACCAACGACCGCGAGGGACAGCCCCGCTGCACAAACAGCTACGGCCATCCCCCGTTCGGTGCGACGGGCGACCACGTCAGCGGCGCACCAGTCGCCGGCCCGCCACAGCCGCGAGCCCTACGCCGACCACGAGCAGCACCACTGGTGCCACAGGCAACGTGGTCCCGTTGCCGCTGGCCTGCCCACCGGAGCCGGCGTCCACACCACCACTCGGTACGGCGGCGTCGTCGGCGCCCGCGGTTTCGTCCAGGAACGCCAACGCCGGACAGTTGATGATGATGTTCGCCGAACCCATGGGCAACCCGCCGGGTCCGGTGACGACACCCTCCGCAGCCAGACCAAGGACCTCCTCGGCGTCGGTCTTGAGCCCGTTCTGGCCGCTGGCCACCGCCGCGTCACTGTAGACGCCGACCTGGAGATCCCACGCCGGGCTGTACTCGCTCTGGTCGCTGTTCCC
>JACCYY010000103.1 GCA_013696235.1 Sporichthyaceae bacterium
CACGTGTCCGTCGAGGCGCTGGGCAGCCGGGTCACGGCAGTCGCGTCCCTGGCCGGGCTGCGCCCGCGGGGCCGGCACGTCCAGGTCGGCCTGATGACGGGTGCCGACGCCCGTACCCCGCTCCCGCTCGACCGGGTGCTCGCCGAGGAGCTCACCATCGTCGGCAGCCACGGCCTGGCCGCCCACGCGTACCCGGAGCTTCTGCGGCTCGTCGAGACCGGTGCCCTGGACCCGCGTCGCCTGGTCGCGCGCACGATTGCCCTGGACGAGGCGGCCGATGCGCTGGTCGGGATGGGCGCGCCGGCCGCCGTCGGTGGCATGACCGTGATCGACCTCACGCGCGGCTCGTACGGTGAGAACGGCACGATCGGCGGCACCGAGCCGCCGGCGGAGGGAGATCCGGCATGACGAGCGCCTCGGACGAGCGGCGCGTCCTGGACGCGGTCGGGACGGACCTCTACATCGGCGGACGCTGGCGCCCCTCGAGCTCGGGGAGCCGAATCGACGTCGAGGACCCGGCGACCGGCCAGACGATCGCGACCGTGGCTGACGGCTCGGTGGCGGATGGCCGGGCCGCGCTGGATGCGGCTGTCGCCGCCCGGGCCGGCTGGGCCACCACGCCGCCGCGCGACCGCGGTGAGATCCTCCGCCGCGCCTACGAGCTCATGACCGAGCGTGCAGACGACCTCGCGCTGCTCATGACGCTCGAGATGGGCAAGGCGCTGGCCGAGTCGAAGGCGGAGATCACCTACGCCGCGGAGTTCTTCCGCTGGTTCAGCGAGGAGTCGGTACGCATCCACGGGCGGTGGTCGGTGGCACCCAACGGCGCGACCCGGCTGCTCACGATGAAACAGCCGGTCGGTCCGTGCCTGTTCATCACACCGTGGAACTTCCCGCTCGCGATGGGCACCCGCAAGATCGGCCCCGCGATCGCGGCCGGCTGCACGATGGTCGTGAAGCCGGCCTCGGCCACGCCGCTGTCGATGCTCGCGCTGGCCGGGCTGCTGGCCGACGCAGGGCTCCCGGACGGGGTGCTCAACGTCATCACGACACGTGCGACCGGCGAGGTCATGGAGCCGCTGATCAAGGACCCGCGCCTCCGCAAGCTCTCGTTCACCGGGTCCACCGAGGTGGGCAAGCGGCTGGTCGAGCAGTCCGCCGAGCAGCTCCTGCGGGTGTCGATGGAGCTCGGCGGCAACGCGCCGTTCGTCGTGTTCGACGACGCCGACCTCGATTCGGCGGTCGACGGCGCGATGCTCGCCAAGATGCGCAACATCGGTGAGGCGTGCACCGCCGCGAACCGGTTCCACGTCCAAGCGGGCATCGCCGAGGAGTTCACTGCACGACTGGCTCAGCGCATGTCCGGCCTGAAGCTCGGGCGTGGCACCGAGGAGGGGGTCGACGTCGGACCGCTCGTCGACGCGAAGCAGCGCGACAAGGTCGACGAGCTCGTCCGGGACGCCGTCGACCGCGGGTCGAGGGTGGTGACCGGCGGGGCGCGGGTCGGTGAGCGCGGCTACTTCTACGCGCCGACGGTGCTGGCCGACGTACCGGCCGATGCACGGCTGCTGCACGAGGAGGTGTTCGGGCCGGTAGCGCCGATCGCCACGTTCGAGACCGAGGACGAGGCGGTCGAGGCCGCGAACGACACTGAGTTCGGGCTCGTCGCGTACGTCTTCACCCGCGACCTGCAACGGGCGCTGCGGGTGAGCGAGCGGATCGAGACCGGCATGGTCGGGCTCAACCTCGGGGTGGTCTCGAACCCGGCGGCCCCGTTCGGCGGCGTCAAGTGGAGCGGCTTCGGCCGCGAGGGCGGCGTCGAGGGGATCGAGGAGTACCTCGAGACCAAGTACGTCGGCATCGCCCTCTGACGCTTGCCCGCACCTGGACTGCGGCGGGTCAGGACTCGCCGCCGTGCCAGGAGCGCCAAAGTGAGGCGTACGCGCCGTCGGCGGCGATCAGCTCGTCGTGCGAGCCGAGCTCGGCGACCCGACCGTCCTCCATCACCGCGACCCGGTCGGCGTCGTGCGCGGTCTGCAGGCGGTGCGCGATCGCGACCACGGTCCGGCCCGCGAGGACGGCTGCCAGGGAGCGTTCCAGGTGCCTCGCCGCGCGCGGGTCGAGGAGCGACGTCGCCTCGTCCAGCACGAGGGTGTGCGGGTCGGCCAGCACCAACCGGGCCAGGGCCAGCTGCTGCGCCTGCGCCGGCGAGAGCGTGTGAGCAGCCGAGCCGAGCTTCGTGCCCAGGCCGTCGGGCAGCGCCTCGGCCCACTCCCGGGCGTCCACCGCTGCCAGCGCGGTCAGCATCGCCTCGTCGTCGGCGCCCGGAGCGGCGAGCAGGAGGTTGTCCCGCAACGACCCGACGAAGACGTGGTGCTCCTGGGTCACCAGGCACACCCGCCTCCGCAGGTCGTCCAGGTCGAGCTCGACCAGCCCCACCCCGCCGAGCTCGACCGCGCCGGTCCGCGGGCCGTCGATCCCGGCGAGCAGCCGAGCGAGGGTCGACTTGCCGGCACCGGACGGGCCGACCACGGCCAGCCGCTCACCGGGGCGCAGGTCCAGGTCCACGCCGTGCAGCACGTCGCGCCCGGCCGAGTACGCATACCGGACGTCGGAGACGACGAGGTGGTCGTCAGCGGGCTCCCGTCCCGTCGCGACCCGGTCCGGCGGGACCTGCCCGACCCCGATCAGCCTGGCCAGCGAGCTCGCGCCGAGCTGCAGCTCGTCGAGC
Source organism: Sporichthyaceae bacterium (assembly GCA_013696235.1). GTDB lineage: Bacteria > Actinomycetota > Actinomycetes > JACCYY01 > JACCYY01 > JACCYY01. The sequence continues at coordinate 2,732 of JACCYY010000103.1, forward strand.
CACGAGAGCAGCCGGTCCATCGGTTCGACCAGCTGGCGCATGTAGAGCGCCACCGTGGTGACCGCACCGAGCGACGCCAGGTCGTTCGCGTACATCAAGCCGCCGACCAGCACGGCGACGACGAGCGGCACGACGTACGACGTCTCAGCGGTCGGGAACCAGATCGTGCGCAGGTACAACGTGTAACGCTCCGCGGCGTAGGACTCGCTGATGTCGTCGTCACATCGCCTGCGCCGGTTGCGCTGGAGACGCAGCGCCTCGACCGTACGTCCGCCGTCCACAGTCTCGGCCAGACCTGCATTCATCGCGGAGTAGGCCGCCATCTCGCGCAGGTAGCCGTCCGGGGCGCGGTGGAGGTACCACCGCGTGCTGACCCACAGGAGCGGCACCACGACGAGGACGGAGGCGATCGCGATGAGCGGACCAGCGAGGAGGGCGGCGCCCACCGTGAGGACGAGCGTCACCACGGCGATCAGGATCTCGGGGACGGCGTAGCGCACTGCGTAGTTCAGCTCGTCCACGTCCCGCGTCGTCCGGGTGAGCAGGTCACCGGTCCCGGCGCGCTCGACGGTCCCCAGCGGGAGGGCCAGCGTGTCGTCGACGAAGTCCTCCCGCAGCTCGGCGAGCATCCGCTCACCCATGACGTCCGAGGCGAACCGGGCCCACCGCGTCAGCACGGTCTGCACGAGGGTCGCGGCGGCGAGG
>JACCYY010000105.1 GCA_013696235.1 Sporichthyaceae bacterium
CTGACGTCCTGCGGCTCAGTGACGACGGTCGCGCCCTGCGTCCGTGCGTGCGCGATGCACTTGTCGACGTCGGGCACTTCGAGGGCGAGGTCGACGACGCCGTCACCGTGGCGGCGGTGGTGGTCCAGCAGCGGGCTGTCCGGTGTGACCCCGCCGCTGAGGACGAAGCGGGCCGACCCCGACCGCAGCACGTACGACTTGTGATCACGCACCCCCGTCTCCGGGCCTGCGTACGCGACCAGGTTCATGCCGAACACGAGCTGGTAGAAGTGCGCGGCCTGGGTGGCGTTGCCGACGACGAAGCAGACGGCATCCATGGCGGTTACCGGGAACGGGTCCCGGCTCTCGTCGTAGTCGACCAGACCGACCAGCTGCTTGAGCTGCTCGAGGGAAAGGTCGGCCTCGCGCTCTTCAGGCGTGAGCGTGGTGTCCACCGTCATCGGGTCCTCCATCGGTCCGGCGTGTGGTGAGCCTGGTGGGCGAGGGCGGGGTGTGCAACAGGCCGCGCTCGGACTGAGCAGTCTGTACATTGTGCCCAGCCCAGCGCGTGCTTGGCTGCACAAGGTGTCGACCGGACGGAGATCCTCATATGCACGAGGTGGACCAGCTCGACGGCCGCCTGCTCCGTCTGCTCGCCGAGCAGCCACGGACCAGCGTGCTGGAGATCTCGCGCCGGCTCGGGGTCGCCCGCGGGACGGTGCAGGCCAGGCTGGACAAGCTCCTGGCGCGCGGGGTGATCGCCTCGTTCGCGCCATCGTTGGACCCGGGCGCTCTGGGGTTCGGTGTGACGGCGTTCGCCACGCTCGAGATCAAGCAGGGGCGCGGCGACGCTGTGCTCGCCCATCTCGAGCGCGTGCCCGAGGTGCTCGAGGTGCACAAGATCACCGGTCCGGGCGATCTGCTGTGCCGGATCGTCGCCCGCGACAACGGTGATCTCCAGCGGGTGATCGACGAGGTGGTCCGCGACCACAACATCGAGCGGACCTCGACCGTGATCTCGCTGGCCGCGCCGATCCGCTACCGCGTGCTCCCCCTGGTGGCGGCTGCCGCCGAGGATGCGTCGTGAGCAGCTGGCGGGTGCGGCGAAACCGGTTCGTCGTCACCGTTCACCGGACGCTGTTCCTGGGCAGCCGCGGCCGGCTGGCCGGCCGTGTGGCGGGTATGCCGGTCGTCATGATCACCACGACCGGGCACGCGACCGGCAAGCGCCGCCGCACCATGTTGACGGTGCCGGTGCGCGACGGCGCGCGGCTGGTCCTCGTCGCGTCGAACGGGGGGAACCCGCGCCATCCCGACTGGTTCCTCAACCTTCGCGGGGACCCCAGGGTGGAGGTGACGTCGGAGGGGCGGAGCCGACCGATGGTCGCTGCGATTGCGGGCGCCGAGGAGAAGGCGCGGCTGTGGCCGTGCGTCGTCGTCGCGTACGCCGGCTACGCCGAGTACCAGCGGCGGAGCCCGCGCGACATCCCGCTCGTCCTGCTCGCACCAGCGCCTCGGGAGTGATCAGCGCAGCGCGGCGGCCACCGCCGCAGCTGCCCGCACGACGAGCGGGCCGACCCGCTTGACATCCAGCTCGCCGAGCGCGACCACGCCGACCGATGCCTCGAGGGGACGCACGCCAAGGACCGGGGCGGCCACGCCGCGCGCGCCGGACTCCAGCTCGCCCACGCTCACGACGTACGGCCGTTCCGGGTTTGGGCCGCCGGCTCGAGCGGCGAGGATCGCGCGCCCGGCGGCACCCCGATCCAGCGGGTGCCGCGCCCCCACCCGGTACGCGACGTGCAGGTCGGTCCACGACGGCTCGACGACCGCGAGCGCGAGCGCCTCGGCCCCGTCGGCGACCGTTAGGTGCGCAGTCGCACCAACCTCCTCGGCGAGCCCGCGCAGCACCGGAAGAGCACAGACCCGCACCAGCGGCTGGACCGCCGCGGCGAGTGCGCCGACGCCGATCCCCAGCCGCGCCCGGCCATCGCCGTCACGCCGTGCGTACCCGTGCTGCTCCAGCGTCGCGAGCAGGCGGTAGACGATCGTCCGGTTCACCCCGAGCTGCGCCGCCAGCGCCGTGACGGTGAGCCCGCCGGGCGTCTCCGCCAGCAGCTGGAGAAGGCGCAGGCCACGGTCGAGCGTCTGCGAGGTCTCGACCGCCATGCCGCTGATCGTGGCAGATCGCGCGGCTCGGGCACCTCGAGCCGGGTACTCCTCGGCTATGGAGGAGCTGACGTGGTCCAGTCGTTGATCTTCGGTGCGATCGCCTCCAGCGCTCTCGTCCTGGGGGCGCTGGCGGGTAGCCGGCTGCAGATCCCCAAGCGCGTGCTGTCGTCCATGCTCGCCTTCGCCGCCGGAGCCCTGATCACGGCGTTGACCTTCGAGCTCT
>JACCYY010000141.1 GCA_013696235.1 Sporichthyaceae bacterium
CACTGGCACGCCGGCAAGTCCTGCTTCGATCAGCACGCCGGGCATCCCCTCACCTTCGGCGATGCTGGGGAACAGGAACACGTCGGCCGCGCTCAAGAACGATGCCACGTCGCTGCGACGCCCCAACTGCGCCACGCCGGCCGCCGCCGCCGGCTGAGCGAGCGTGTCCTCGAGCGGGCCGTCACCCACCATGACGGCATCGACGGGACAGCCCCGCCCGCGGAGCACCGACACAACCTCGACGAACACCTCAGGCCGTTTGGTCGCGGTCAGGTGACCGACGAAGAGGAGCACTGGATCCGCGTCTCCGGGCGCGTGCGGGGCCCCTGCGAACGCGCTCGGATCACGTCCGTTGGGGATCACCTGCAGGCGATCCCAACCGACCCTGAACAGGTCGTGAAGCTGCTGAGCGACCGCGTTCGACACTGCGATCACCAGATCAGCCCGTCCGAGCAAAGCCCGATGCAGCGCGTGGCTCGTCCCCTGCTGCGCCTTCGCGGAGACGACGCCGATCGAGTGGCACACGACCTTCCGGTTGCGGCCCCGCGCGAACACGGCGTACTTCAGCGACTCGGCACCGTGAGCCACGATGACATCCGGCCGGGTCCTGCGGACGAGCCGCCAGAGTCGCCACACCGCCCGAGGGTCAAGGCCCGCGGCGTGCAGTCGTCCGGACGGCACGCCCAGCTCGTGCTCGGCGAACACCGCCACCCGCCGGCCGGCGAACAGCACCACGATCTCGTGCTCGTCGCCGGCAACACGGTTCGCGCTGTCGACCAGGGCACGCGCATAGACCTGAGCGCCACGAGCCAGGTCGGTGGGTACGACATGGAGGACGTGCAGCGCGACCTCCTCGACAGCTCGGCCGGATGAGGCGGTTCGTTCCCGCCGATCGTGGCCGGATGCAGGGCACTCTCCCATGGCAGACTCTGAGCCGGGTACGCACCGCCGGCGGACAGGGGACTGCATGTCGATGAACCTGGGGCCGCAATTGATCGGGACGTCACTGGCCCACGCTGGCTTGATCGCCGGGCTGCTCCTGGCGGTGACGGTTCCACTGGCGCTGCGGGCCGGTCAACGGGAAGCCCAACCATGGCTGCCCGCTCTCCTCATGGGCAGCCTGCTGCTGCACTTCCTCGGCTCGGCCCTTCAAATCGTGGTCGTCAGGGCCGCCTACGCCAATGTGGCCGACTTCCACGGCTACAACCGGCGAGGGGCGGACCTCGCGGACGCCTGGAACAACGGAACGTTCGACCTGTCCGGTCTGCTGATACCGGGCACCGGCACGATAGACGTCATCACCGGTGTCGTCTACACCCTCACCGGCGTGGACCAGCTCGGCGGGTTCTTCGTCTTCTCGTGGCTCGGGTTCCTCGGCCTGGTGGCCTTTTACCGCGCGTTTCGGCTCGCCATGCCGACGGCGCAGCACGGCCGCTACGCCGCCGTGATCTTCTTGCTGCCCTCCCTGTTCTACTGGCCGTCGGTGGCGGGCAAGGAGGCGGTGATGATGCTGGCCCTCGGCTTGATGGTTCTCGGGGCGGCCCTCGTGTTCAACAGTCGATGGTCCGGCGTCTTTCCCATGGCTGCAGGCACCGTGCTCGGAGGTCTCATCCGCCCGCACGAGGTGGCGCTGCTGTTCGGGGCATTCGGGGCGGCTGTCCTGACGCGGCGGGCTGTGCGTCACTCGCTCATCACTCCGGTTCGTTGGATCGTCACGCTCCTCGTCGTCGGCCTGTTCGGCGCTGTACTCGCGAAGGTCACCGCCGACTTCCTCGGGTTGTCGACGTTCAGCGCGACTGGGCTCGTCGAGACGATCAACGACACGAACGAGGCGCTTCAGAGCGGGGAGGCTGACTCCAGCTATGCGCCGTGGAACCCCTCGCCGTTGTACTTCCCGTACGACGTGTACCTGGTGCTCTTCAAACCGCTGCCTTTCGAGGTTCGATCGGCGACGCAGGCGTTCGCGGCGGTCGAGAATCTCACGATCATGGCGCTGATCGCCGCGTCATGGCGAAGCCTCGTCGCGCTTCCGAGACAGCTTCGCCAGTCGCCGTTCCTCGTCATGTGCCTGCTCTACTCCATCGGTTTCCTGTATGTCTTCTCTGCGCTCGGAAACGTCGGGCTGCTGGCGCGTGAGCGCACGCTCCTGTTTCCCATGCTCTTCGTGCTGTTCACGCTTGCCACGACGACGGCCGGCCGGGCGAACTCCATCGGGGGCGGTTCGACCGGTGGGCGCAGCTGGAGCGTGCCCGCGGTGCTGACGTCAGCGCCCGTCCCGCGCTCGACCTACGAATCCGTCGACGCGGTCTCACCGCCGAGGGGGTAGCCCCACGCATGCACCAGCGTTCGCAGCTCGGACGAGAAGAGCGCGGCCGCAGGCAGGTGGCGCGGCTCATGGATGCGTCCCGACCGGATCCGCTCGCCCCAGTCGCCCAGGCCGGCGCGCATCGCACCATGGTCGAACCGTCCGTACTCCAGCATGGCCGGCTCCCACGCGATCCCCAAGCTCGCGCACAGATCGCGGAGCACGATCGCTGGCGACGCCACGAGTGTTTCGTACCGGACGAGGTGTGTCGTGAGCTGTTTGCGCGCTGTCTCGACCGCCACGGCGTAGCCGAGCACCTCGCGCTCCACTTTCTCGATGGGCATCTCCGGACGAGCCCGAGCGAGCGAGTCCACGATTGCGGCGGGGTGGCGGAGCAGGACGATGAACCGTGCCGCTGGCCAGCACTCGACGATGCGCTCCCACATGAACACGTTGGCTGGTGTCTTGTCGACGATGACCGACTTGCCGCTGCGTCGGAGCTCGCGGTCGAGCAGGCGGTCCCACAGAAGATGTTCGAGCTCGCGCTGATCCAACCCGAGGGCCGCCATGGCCGGCTCCCCCAAGGCCTTGGGCACCTGGACCCGCAGGGTGCGCAGGTGCAGCTCGTGCGGCGCATGGACACCGGAATGGCTGTTCAGCAGGACCCGGAGCAAGGTCGAACCCGACCGCAGGCTGCTGAGCACGAACACAGGTGAGCGCACGAGCCGATCGGAGCGCCCGGGCAGTTCACCAGCCCCCGCGTCCTCACCGGGCACGTGGCCTCCATCCG
>JACCYY010000160.1 GCA_013696235.1 Sporichthyaceae bacterium
TGCCCGCATCCTTGGACGAGCTGCTCGCGCTGCTCGACCTGGAGGAGATCGAGGTCAACCTCTTCCGGGGGCGCCAGCCACGGACCCGGCTGCAGCGCGTGTTCGGCGGCCAGGTCGCCAGCCAGGCGTTGATGGCGGCGTCCCGGACGACCGCCGACGAGCGATTCCCGCACTCCTTGCACGCGTACTTCCTGCGCAGCGGCGACACCGCCGTCCCGATCGTGTACGACGTCGAGCGCACGAGGGACGGTTCGTCGTTCAGCACACGTCGCGTGGTCGCCCGGCAGCACGGGCAGTCGATCTTCTACCTCTCGGCGTCGTTCCAGATCGCCGAGACCGGGTTCGACCACCAGGACTCCGCGCCAGACGCGCCTGGTCCGGACGCCTGCCCAACGCTCGGCGAGGTGCTCCAGCGGATCAGCGGCCGCCCGATCGAGGCGTGGGACGAGGAGTGGGCGGCGCTCGACGTGCGCTACGCCGGCGACTCCCGGCCGGGCGGCGCGATCGCCCGGGACGGACGGGCAGCACGAGCGCGGGTGTGGGTGCGCGCGAGCGGCGCGATCCCGGACCAACCGGCGCTGCACGAGTGCGTTCTCGCGTACGCGAGTGATCTCACCGTCCTGGCGGCCAGCCTCGTGCCGCACGGCACGTTCATCGGCGACCCGCGCCTGCGTACCGCCTCGATCGACCACGCGATGTGGTTCCACCGCCCGTTCCGCACCGACGAATGGCTGCTCTACGACCAGGTCTCGCCGTCTGCGTCCGGTGCTCGCGGCTTCTCGACCGGTGGGCTGTTCACCGAGGCTGGGGTGCTCGTCGCGTCGGTGGCCCAGGAGGGACTGATCCGCCAGGCCGACCCGCTCGGCTGACCGGCTACCGTGAGCCGGCAGGTCGGGGCGATTGGAGGGGCATGACGAGCGGGTCGGGGCACGGCACGGACGGCGCGGACAGCGTCGACGGCGATCCTGGTGACGCCACGTCGGCCGCGGCGAGCGCTGCGCCGCCGGACCGCCGTCGCGTCCCGTTGCCGGGGATCAGCTCGCGAGCCTGGGAGCACCCGGCCGATCGAGGTGCCCTGACTGCGCTTCGAGAGCTGCGCGGCTTCGACGACCTGCTCCGGACACTGTCCGGCGTCTGGAACGAGCGGGCCTTCCGGCTCGAGATGCTCGGCGGTGCAGTGCGGGTCGACCATCGCCAGTACGCGCGGGTGTACCGGATCTTCGCTGAGGCGGGCGCGGTGCTCGACGTCGCGATGCTGCCAGAGCTCTACGTGAACTTCGACCGCAACATCCAGTCTCTCTGCGTCGGGATGTCCAAGCCGTTCATCGTGATCTCGAGCGGCGCCGTCGAGCTGCTCGACGAGGCGGAGCTGCGGACCCTGCTGGGCCACGAGCTCGGGCACTTGCGATCCGGGCATGCGGTCTACCGCACGATGTTGGACACGGTCGTCCGCTGGGGCACCACGTTCGCGTGGGTCCCGCTCGGCGCCGTCGTGCTGCGGACGGTCGCTGCGGCGATGCACGAGTGGTGGCGCAAGGCCGAGCTCTCGGCCGACCGGGCCGGCCTGCTCGCCAGCCAGGACCCGGCGGCGGCACTGCGCCTGTCGATGAAGTCCGCCGGTGGCGGCGACCTGTCCGAGGTCGACACGACCGCGTTCCTCGAGCAGGCGGCGGAGTACGACCGCGGCGGCGACCTCCGCGACAGCGTTCTCAAGCTCCGGCGCTTGCTCTGGCGGACCCACCCGTTGCCGGTCGCCCGGGCCGCCGAGCTGCGTCGATGGGTGGACACGGGCGACTACGCAACCATCCTCGGCGGAACCTACCCCCGGCGCGCCGACGACGCGGAAGCATCCCCGTCCGCCGACGCCAAGGCGGCGGCCGACCACTACCGTGCCGCGTTCCGCTCGACCGAGGACCCGCTCGCGAGCCTGCTCCGCCGCCTCGGCGAAGGTGGAGCCGGCGCGGGTGAGTGGGCGAGCAGCGGTTTCGGCAAGCTCCGCGACTGGATGGGCGGGCCCAGCGCCGATCGCGACCGGCCCGCGAGCGACGATGCGCCCGCCAACACCTGAGGAGGAGACGCCAATGACGCCGCAGCAGCAGTTCGACCCGGCTCCCGAGCTCGCGGAGGTTCAGACCGCGACCGACCGGTTCCTGGCGAGCATCTCCGACCTCGATGCCGACGCCATCGCCGCGCCCTCGCTGCTCCCGGGGTGGACGCGGGG
>JACCYY010000167.1 GCA_013696235.1 Sporichthyaceae bacterium
ATGCCGGGGTGCGCCGCGACCGAGATCGTCGCGGCCCCGGAACGAGTGAGGCGGCCGTCGAGGTCGAGCGCGAACAGCAGGTTCGCGAGCTTCGACTGCGCGTACGCCGCGGCCTTGTCGTAGCGGCGCACGGACTGGAGGTCGTCGAAGTCGATCTTGCCACGGTGGTGCAGGACGCTGCTCACGGTGACGACCCGCGAGCCGGCGAGCGGGAGCAGGAGGTCGAGCACGAGCCCGGTGAGCGCGAAGTGGCCGAGGTGGTTCGTGCCGAGCTGCAGCTCGAAGCCGTCCGAGGTCACCGCGCGCGGTGGCCGCATGACGCCCGCGTTGTTGATCAGGAGATCTACCCGCTGGTGGAGGGTACGCAGAGTCTCGACGGCGCTACGGACGGAGTCCAGCGAGCCGAGGTCGAGGAGGAGGGGATCGATGCGCGCCGCGGGGGCACTCCTCCGGATCTCAGCGGCCGCAGCGGTCGCCTTGCCCTGGTCGCGACACGCGAGCACGACCGTCGCTCCGTGCTGGGCCAGCAGGCGCGCGGTCTCCAGGCCGAGGCCGACGTTCCCGCCGGTGACCACGGCGACCCTCCCACCCTGGTCACCGATGTCAGGCTCGGTCCACCGGTCGCTCACTTCGCTCGCCCTCTCGGTCCCACCCCTGTCGTTCGGCGGATGCGTCGGTCTGGCTCGGTCGGACCGTCGCATGGCTTCCTCACCACCGCTGGGTCGTGAGCAACCAGCCGGTAATGGCGTCGCAGCGGGCCGGGTCCTCGGTCAGCCCGGTCCCGAGCGCCCACAGCCAGTAGTCGACGCAGTGGACGAGCGTCCAGCTCCGGGCGAGTGCGACGTCGAGCCCCGCGACGTCGATGATCGTGTCGAGCCGGCGGGCCAGCCCGCTCGGCCCCTCGTCGTCGAACCGCCGCCAGAGCAGCCGGGCGATCCCGTACTCGCGATCCCCGGCGATCGGCATCGGGTCGATGGCGAGCCAGGGCTCCCGATGGCCGGCCAGGACGTTCCCGTAGTGAAGATCACGATCGACGAGCATCCGTGCTGACGACGGACCTAGCCCGCGGGCGATGTCCATCGCCACGTCGAGCACTCGACGCGGGAACGGCTCGCCGAGCGCCGTCCACGAGCGCGGCAGGTCCAGGGTCATCCGTCGGGCCGCTGCGGCGAGCGTGGGCACCGTTACCGGGGCGGGCACCGAGAGCCGCCGCAGCACGGCAGCGGCGGCGACGACGGCCTGGCCGATCGGGACGTGCTCGAGGGTGCGCCCAGCGTCGAGCCGCTCGAGCAGGAGCAATCCGTCCTCGGCGCGGTGGTCCAGCAGTCGTACGGCGCCTCGACCGCTCCAAGCGATCAACGCTGCCGCTTCCAGCCGCGTCATCTCTCCCGGCCAGGTGATCTTGAGCACGAGCGGCTCTTGGTCGCGGCGGACCGGCCAGACCAGCCCCTGCGCCCCGTGCATCGGCGGGCTGTCGACGACGAGCTCCCACTCCACGCAGGCATCGGCCAACAGCTGCGGCACGCGATCGAGCCAGGCCTGCCCTTCGTCTCCGCGGCCACGGACGACGTCGGCGACGAACGCCGCCGGGATCGCGTGCACGGCACGAGTCTGCTGGTCGCCACCGGCGATCATCGACCCGCACGGCTACCGTGCCCGGGTGACCGCGTTCGAGGTGCTCGACTGGCGACGACGAACGACCGAGCTCTACCGGGCGGTGCGGGCCGCCGAGGACCCGGCCGACGGCCACGCGCTCTGGGTCGCCGGGCGCGAAGACCTGCTGCGGCACCATCAGGCATCGCCAGTGCCGATGGGGACGCGGGCCGGCTACCCCGGCGCTGACGTCGTGGCGTACGACCCGGCGTTCCGCTTCGTCGTAGCCGTCGACACCGACGTCGAGCCCGAGCGGCGCGAGATCCCCACGGGCACCGACGGCATCGTCACGATGGACCGGGTGGGCCGGGTGGCCCTCGACGGGTTGGGGGCGCTCGACCTCTGGTGGCTGGGCTCGTACGGTGGCGGGTTGTTCCTGCCCGTACGGGACGGCGACCCGAGCACGTACGGCGGTGGGCGGTACGTGCTCGACACGATCAAGGGGGCCGACCTCGGGGGCGAGCCCGACGCACTCGTGATCGACCTCAACTTCGCGTTCCAGCCGTCTTGCGCGTACGACGAGGCGTGGGCCTGCCCGCTGCCCGGACCCACCAACACGCTCGACCGACCAGTACCGGTCGGCGAGCGGTACCGCGACCTGACCGAGTACAGCTAGCCCGACCGGCCGGCGATCTCGGCGACGCCCCGGACGAGCCGGTCGACGTCGTCGTCGTTCGTGTAGGGGGCGAGCCCGGCGCGGACGGCTCCGGTGTCGCCGAGACCGATCCACCGGGCCGCCTCGATCGCGTAGAAGTGCCCGGCCGGCGCGTTCACACCGTGCTCGCCGAGCCGCTCGTACACCTCGCGTGGGGTCCGCCCGTCGACCGAGAACAGTGCGGTCGGGGTCCGACGGGCCGGGCTGCCGTGCAGAGTCACCTCGTCGATGGCGGTGAGCCCGCCGTGCATCCGGGTGAAGAGCCGGTGCTCGTGCGCCTCGGCGGCCCGCATCGACGCGACGACTCGGGTCCGGCGGTCGCCCTCGCCGGGCACGAGGTCGGCCAGGAAGTCCACCGTTGCGGTGGTCCCCGCCAGCAGCTCGTACGGGAGGGTGCCAAGCTCGAACCGCTCGGGGACGGCGTCGTTCGAGGGGACCAGCTTGTCCGGATGGAGCGTCTCGAGCACCGCCGGGTCGGCGACCACGGCGCCGAGGTGCGGGCCGAAGAACTTGTACGGCGAGCACACGAAGAAGTCCGCGCCGAGCGCGGCCACGTCGACCGGTGCGTGCGGCACGAGGTGCACCCCGTCGACATACACGAGCGCACCGACGCGATGGGCTGCGTCGCTGATCGCCCGCACGTCCGGACGCGTACCCAGCAGGTTCGAGGCGGCGGTCACCGCGACCAGCCGCGTGCGCTCGGAGAGGACGGCCTCGACGGCGCTCACCGGGAGCTCGCCGGTCTCCCGGTCGAAGTCCGCCCAGCGGAGCGTCGCGCCAGCCCGGTCGGCCGCCTGCAGCCAGGGCCGGATGTTGCCGTCGTGATCAAGCCGCGTCACCACGACCTCGTCGCCGGGTCCCCATTGCTTGGCCAGCGCCTTGGACAGGTCGTACGTGAGCTGCGTCATCGACCGGCCGAAGACCACTCCGCCGGCGACGCCGCCGACGAGGTCGGCGATCGCCTGACGAGCGGCCAGCACGACGGCGTCGGCGCGCCGCTCGGCCGGGGTGACCGAGCCGCGGTTCGCCAGCCCGGCCGTCATCGTCCTGGCCACCGCCGCAGCCACCGGCGACGGGACCTGCGACCCGCCCGGCCCGTCGAAGTGCGCCGCGCCGAGCGCGAGCGAGGGGAACGCGGACCGTATCCTGGCGACGTCAAGATCCATCCCGGCATCCTGCCCGACGGCGCGCGAACGCCCCGCGCACGAGCCGAGACTCCGCGAGGCGGTCATGGCATCGGGCCGTCCGGTGCGAGGGCCAGTCGCGGTGCATTGGCCCACGTCTCGCGGTCGGGCTGCCAGCCATGATGACTCCATGTCTGTCGTGACGAGCGGCTCCGCTCCGGGTTCGCGGCAGCTCTCACCGAGCGCGCGGACCACCGTGCGCCGGGGGGCCAAGCGGGCCAGCTCGGATCGCGAGGACCTGCACGACGTGCTCGGCGCCGCGCTCATCTGCCATCTCGGCGTCCTGGTCGACGGGGTCCCGGTGGTTCTCCCGACGGTGTACGGCGTCGACCTCGACGGCCCGGACCAGGACGGCACGCTCTACCTGCACGGCTCGGTAGCCGCTCGGAGCCTACGAGCAGCGCCACAGCAGGATGTTTGCGTCACGATGACGGTGCTCGACGGGCTCGTGCTGGCCAGGTCGGGTTTCCACCACTCGATGAACTACCGGTCCGCGGTGATCATCGGTCGGCCACGGACGGTTGAGGACCCAGACGAGATCCAGCGAGCGCTCGACCTCGTCGTCGACCACGTCGTGCCCGGTCGGGCGGCAACCCTGCGCCCGCACACACGCAAGGAGCTCGCGGCGACGTCGGTGATCGCGCTCGGCCTGGCCGAGGCGTCGGTCAAGATCCGATCCGGGGACCCGGTCGACGACGAGGCTGACGTCGAGCACGGCGGCTGGGCCGGGGTGATCCCCGTGCGCCTGGTAGCCGAGGACGTCCGCACCGCCGCCGACGCCACCGGGTTCGACCCGCCGGCCGACGTCCGCGCGCGCGCCGCCGGCCTGAAGACCTGACGCCCCCGCCGGCCGCCGAGGGTGAGCGGCAGGGCTACCAGTTCCAGCCGGCTTGGGAGAGCGTGGCCTCGGCCATCAGCCGGCGGGTCGAGCCCTCGCCCTCCGGCACCGGGACGCCGGCGAGCTGGCACGACTCGTCGAGGGTCCGGTCGTACGCGATCAGGGCCGCCCGGCTGTGGAAGCCGTTGGCGAACTCGTGGCCGGTGCCGTTGCTGTGCACCCAGATCTCACGGGACAGCCGGGTCAGACGGTGCTGGAGCTCGAGCGTGCGGAAGGGATCCGGCGCGGGGGAGGCCCCGGTCAGCCGGTTCCTGAGCTGGTTGACGAGGTGTCGCACCGGTCGGCTCCGTACGGCTTGGTCGGTCT